>JBAXXO010000124.1:0-9569 GCA_037127855.1 Alphaproteobacteria bacterium | reverse complement strand
GGTCTTGGTCCTGCTGGCGGCGGCAGTGGCACCCTATCCGATGCTTGCGGGACTGGTGATGTTCGGGCTGATCGTCTGGCTGGCAGTGCCCTCGGCGGTGCAGCCGCCGCTGGCCCTGCGCAAGCCCTTCCTGCTTGGCTTTCTGGTGCCGGCGCTGAGTGCCAAGTTGCCAGACGGGTTGATTTCGGCGACGCCTTTTGCGATGGCGGGCCTTGCTGCGGGTCTGGTGATTGTGCTGATTGTGAACCGGTTTGCGCCGAAAGCGGCGGCGCTGCCGGTCGAAGGCGGCGCAACAGTCGGGCTGGACCAGATCGCGGCCGTGGTCGGGGCCATGATCGCCGCGACCCTTATGTGGTGGGCGCTGTCGCATCAGGGCGTTGCCGCGAGCTGGATCCTGATTGCCTTTGTCGTCGTCTTTGGGCCCGAACATCCTGACACGGTCGCCCGGTCTATGACCCGGGTGGCCGGGACGCTGATCGGAGCGGCGGTCGTCATGGCGCTGACGGCCATGCCGGCGCGTATCGAGGGCGTGATCGGCATCGTGGCCATTATTCTGGCGCTGGCGTTCAAACGGGGCAATGAGTTTGCCTCGGTCATCGCGACGACCGTTGCAATCTTGTCGATCAAGGGCGCGCCCAGGGGCGATTTCATCGCTTGGGGTGTCGAACGGATCGTGGACACGGCGATTGGCGTGGCGCTTGCCATCGCCGTCAGCAGTCTGGGCGATCTGCTGCGCTGCAAGTCGCGCAGCCTGTGACGGCCGGTCGCCAGATCGCTGACCCCCCAGATCACGGTGCAATTTGGGGGTTCGGGTGGGGCGATTCGCCAACGTCTCCATCCGCATGTTGCGCGGTCAATGCCCTGACTGTGGCAGTTTGCAGCAGCCGGGGACGGTGACTGGTGATGGCGCGATAGTCGTGCGATAGAAGCCTGCCCGCTTGCCGTTCAAGGGGTGATAGTGTTGATCGGGAGAAACTTCGTGCGATTCCGTCTGGCCCTTGCCGTTGCCGTTTGCGCCCTTTTGGTCGCGGGTTACTATGTTGGAACCTATCTGCTGAAGACCAAACCGACGCGGGCGGACATCGCCTATGGCGCGGTGTCCGAGCGGAACAAACTCGATCTGTACCTGCCAGAGGCCAGCAACCCGCCGGTGGTGATCTTTGTGCATGGCGGTGCCTTCATGGTGGGTGACAAGGCGGGGCCGCAATCGCTGGACGCGCTGCTGGCCGCAGGTTTTGCCGTGGTCAGCGTCAACTATCAGTTGACCGACACTGCAATCTGGCCCGCGCAACTTCAAGATGTCACGGCGGCGGTGGCGTATGTGCAGACGCATGCGTCGGAATTGGGGATTGATGGGACGCGGATCGCGCTGTTCGGGGCCTCGGCTGGCGGGTTTCTGGTCTCGACGACGGGGATTGCACTGGCCTCGGGGCCCGCACCGGTGCAGGCGGTGGTTGACTGGTTCGGCCCAGTGCAGTTCACCACGATGGATGCCGATATCGAGGCGACCCGGGTTGTGCGGGCCACGGGACGCAACGACGCCGAAACCTCGCCCGAGTCCAAACTGGTCGGCAAGGTGGTCGCGGCGGATCCCGAGGCGGCCAATGCCGTCAGCCCACTGGCCTATCTGGCAAGCGCCACGGCGCCGCTGCCGCCGTTTCTGATCATGCATGGCGACGCCGACACCTATGTCGGACGCGGGCAATCCGAGAGGTTGCGCGATGCGCTGCTGGCGAACCCATTGAACAGCGGGGTCACTTATCATCTGGTCAAGGGCGGCGGCCACGGCACGGGCACGTTTCAGGATGTCGCGACGACGCAGATCGTGGTGGATTTCCTGAATTCGGCCCTGAGGTCACCGAGATGACATTTCCGTGATGGTAATGTAATCACCCTTCACATTAACCGGGTTGATATTCATCTTTTATTCATTCTGTTATGCATGATGGTCTTGATATGGACTGATTGCACTATCACAGTTTGTGACCCGGGGGCGAAATCGCACCGGGACAACGAGGGAGCGTCGCTTATGAGCACCTATGCCAATCTGCCGGCCCCAAGTCCTGAACAGGGCTTGAACCGCTATATGCAGGAAATCCGGAAGTTCCCGCTGTTGGAGCCGGAAGAAGAATACATGCTGGCCAAAAGTTGGGTGGACCATCAAGACAGCAAGGCCGCGCACCGGATGGTGACCAGCCACCTGCGTCTGGCCGCCAAGATCGCCATGGGCTATCGTGGCTATGGCCTGCCGCAGGCCGAGGTGATTTCCGAGGCGAATGTCGGCCTGATGCAGGCCGTCAAGCGTTTTGACCCCGACAAGGGGTTTCGTCTGGCGACCTATGCGATGTGGTGGATTCGGGCGAGCATTCAGGAATATATCCTGCGCTCGTGGAGCCTTGTGAAACTGGGCACGACCAGCGCGCAAAAGAAGCTGTTCTTCAACCTGCGCAAAGCCAAGGCCAAGGTCGGCGCGCTGGAGGAAGGCGATCTGCGGCCGGAAAACGTGGCGCAGATCGCCCGCGATCTGTCGGTGACCGAGACCGAGGTGATCGAGATGAACCGGCGTCTGTCAGGCGGCGATGCCAGCCTGAATGTGACGGTCGGCGCAGATGGCGAAGGCTCGACCCAGTGGCAGGATTGGCTGGAGGATGAGCGCAGCGATCAGGCCGGCGATTATGCCGAGCGCGATGAGTATGACGCGCGCCATGGCCTGTTGTTGCAGGCCATGGCGGCCCTGACCGACCGCGAAAAGGATGTGCTGCAAAAGCGTCGGCTGTCCGAAACGCCGATCACGCTGGAGGAATTGTCCGAAAGCTATGGCGTCAGCCGCGAGCGCATTCGCCAGATCGAAGTGCGGGCCTTTGAAAAGCTGCAAGGCCGTATGCGCGATCTGGCGCGGGACAAGGGCATGATGGTGCCTGCGTAAGCACCTGACGAAGCGGGGTCTGTGGCGCACCGGTTTGCGGCGCGGCAGTTGAACTTTGCCGCGCCGCAGCGTATCACCGGGACTGGCCTTGCGGTCAGTGACCAGTCAGGACGGGCAAAACCGATGCGCATGCGCGACACCTTCATCTTCCCCATGCATCCCGAGGGCAACAAGTTCGTCGCCATCTTTGCCGCCGTCACGGCGGTGCTGTTCTTGATCTGGCATGTGCTGGGCTGGATCGGGTTGGGCCTGACGATCTGGTGCTATTATTTCTTCCGCGATCCGAAACGGTCGGTGCCGTTGGGTGAAAGTCTGGTGCTGAGCCCGGCCGACGGGGTCGTGTCGCTGATCCAGCCGGTGGTGCCGCCTGCCGAACTGGGCATGGGGCAACAGGCGCTGACGCGGGTGTCGGTGTTCATGTCGGTGTTCAACTGCCATGTCAACCGGATGCCGGTGGGTGGACAGATCGCGGCGATTTCCTATATTCCGGGCAAGTTCTTCAACGCCTCGATGGACAAGGCCAGCACGGACAACGAGCGCAACGGCCTAGCCATCCGGCTGCCCGACGGGCGGCAGGTGGGCGTGGTGCAGATTGCGGGGCTGGTGGCGCGGCGGATCGTGTGTTTCACCAAGACCGGCCAAAGCCTGCGGGCGGGTGACCGGTTCGGGCTGATCCGCTTTGGCTCGCGGCTGGATGTGTATCTGCCGGTGGGTGTGGCGCCGATGGTGTCGCTGGGCCAGACCATGATCGCGGGCGAAACAGTGATTGCCGATCTGTCCTCGACTGTGGCGGCGCGTCTGGCGCGGTCGGAGTAGGGGTGGCACCGATGTCGAAACCCAGATCGGAACTGCACCTGGCGCAATTGCTGCCCAATCTGCTGACCATCGCGGCGATGTGTGCGGGGTTGACGGGCATCCGGTTTGCGATCTTTGGGCAATATCAGGCGGCGGTGGGCATGATACTGGTGGCCGCCGTGCTGGACGGGCTGGACGGTCGGGTGGCGCGGCTGTTGCGCAGCGAAAGCGAGATCGGTGCGGAACTGGATTCGCTGGTGGATTTTGTCAATTTCGGGGTGGCGCCCGGATTGATCATCTATATGTGGGGCCTGCATGGGTTGCAAAGCGGCGGCTGGATTGCAACGCTGATCTATGCCAGTTGCTGTCTGCTGCGGCTGGCGCGTTTCAATATCGGCAACCGGCCCAATCTGGAAGGCGAACCGGGTGACAAACCCGTCAGCAGCGACTTCACCGGCGTGCCATCGCCCGCGGGGGCGATGCTGGCGCTGTTGCCGACCTATGTGGCCTTTATCTCGCCTGACATCCCGCAACTGCCCTCGCAACTGCTGGCGCTGTATATGGTGCTGATCGGGGCCTTGATGATCAGCCAGTTTCCGACACCGTCGTTCAAATCGGTCACGTTCTATGCCGAGAATGCGCGCTACGTGATCGTGGGATTTGTGGCACTGGTTGCGGCGCTGCTGACCTTTCCGTGGGAGACTATGCTTGTGATCACGCTAAGCTATGTCGGTGTGTTGATCGTTGCATTGTGGCGCGCCCGCAAGATACGGTTGCCAAAGGGGCGCGATTGAGCGCTGCCCGGTGCCGTTATGGCGCAGGGCATCTAGCGAGTATCAAACGGGGGGACTATGATGAATGCTGTCAAATGGGGCGTGCTGGGTGCCGCGAAATTCGCGCGCGAACATATGGCACCGGCAATCCATGCCGCCGCAGGGGCCGATTTCCATGCCCTTGCCACGTCGGACCCGGCCAAGGCCGCGGACTTTGTGGCCTTTAACCCGAAGCTGAAGGTGCATTCCAGCTACGAGGCATTGTTGGCCGACCCTGAAATCGAGGCGGTCTATATCCCGTTGCCCAATCATATGCATGTCGAATGGACGCTGAAGGCGCTGGCGGCGGGCAAGCATGTGCTGACCGAAAAGCCGATCGCGATGCGGGCAGACGAGATTGACCAGATCATAGCCGCCCGCGATGCCACAGGTCTGTTGGCGGCCGAGGCCTATATGATCGTGTTTCATCCGCAATGGCGGCGGGCTAAGCAGCTGGTCGCCGAGGGCGCGATTGGCCGGGTTCTGCATGTGGATGCAGCGTTTTCCTATGACAACCGGGCCGATACCGGCAACATCCGCAACCGTCCCGAAACCGGGGGTGGCGGGGTGCGCGATATCGGTGTTTATACCTATGGCTCGGTGCGGTTCGTGACCGGGGCTGAACCCGTGCAATTGCAGGCGCGGCTCAAGCTGGAAAACGGCGTGGATGTCTGGGCGCAGGTGAATGCCGAGATGGCCGGGCCGGGGGGGCAGTTCAGCTATGCGGCCATGACCTCGATGCGGTTGTTCCTGCGGCAAGAGGTGGTCTTTCAGGGTGAGTCGGGCATGATCCGCGTCGCCAATGCGCCCTTTAACGCTGGCGTGCATGATCAGGCGCAGGTCGAACTGCATCAGCCGGGCGGAAAGGTCACGATCGAACGCTTTCCCGGCGTCAATCAGTACAAATTGCAGGTCGAGGCATTCAGCCGGTCGGTCCGCACCGGTGACGCCTATGACTGCCCGCTGGAATTTGTGCGTGGCACGCAAGCCATGATAGACATGGTGTTCGGAGCGGCCAAGTGAATGGCCGAGGTCAGGCTGCACGTGCCGAGCCCTATGCTGAACCGCGAGGGCGCGGGCGTGCCGCCATTTTACCGCAGGGTGCTGGCGCAACTGGCGTCAAAGGGGGCCAGCACCCGCATCCTCAGGCGCGATCACGAGGCCCTGCGCGCGGGGCCGGACGGGGCGCATTTTGATCTGGTGCACAATGGCAGCGTCGCCCGTCCGCAGGCGCTGAACCTCGCACCGGCCTATCTGGCGGGGTTTTGCTATGCCGATCCGCGCGGCATCTATTTTGAAAGCAGCATCACCGACGCCGTGTTTCGGCCCGAGGCCATCGCGGCCGATTATTCCGGCCCCTTTGCGGCTGATCTGCGCCGCAGATGGGTGGAGGCGCGGCGAAGCCGGTATCAGCAGCCGGTCGAAAGACAGAGCTTTGGTCAGGGCCATATCGCAGTGTTCTTGCAAGATTGGTCCGACCCGGTCGAACGCGCCCGTCACATGACGGCGGATCAGATGGTGCGGACGGTGGTCGAAGCTGCGGTTGGGCGCGAGGTGGTGGTCAAGCCGCATCCGAAAAACTCGGCCCGCGAGACGCAAAAGATCCGGCAATGGCTGGTGCGCAACCACCCGCAGGTCCGGCTGACTGGGGCCAATATCCATGACATTCTGGCGGGCGCTGCGGTGACGGTGTCGATCTCGTCCTCTGTCGCGCTGGAGGGGATGCTGCACCGGGTGCCGGCGGTGTTGTTTGGCCGGTCGGACCTGCATCATTGTGCCGAAGTGGTGGTGACGCCGGACGATTGGCCGGGTGCATTGGCGCGGGCGTTGACCCGCGACTGGCCGTTTGACGCCTTTTTGCTGTGGTTCCTGCGGCGGCAGAATCTGGATGTGTCGCGGCCCTTTGTGGACAAGGTGCTGGACCGGATGGTGGCGCAGGGCGCTGATCTGGCGGCCTTGGGCATCACGTGCGGCTGAGAGAGGGGGTTTTCTCGCCACGCGCGGTGGATTAGGGTTAACCGACCAGCCGTGGAGTACAAGATGGCCGCCCCCGACAACGGAACCGAACCGCATGAAAGCCTGTGGCTGCGCTTGCTGACCATGGTGATCATCGGCCTGATGCTGAGCATCGCGCAGACGATCCTTTATGCGCTGGCGGTTGTGCAATTCGTCATGATGCTGACCCGCAAGGGCCGGCCAAATGTGGAAATCGCCTGGTTCGGCAAGCGGTTGGGCGATTGGTTGGCCAAGGCGACGCGCTATCAGACGGCGGCAGATGAGGAAAAGCCCTGGCCCTGGACGCCGTTCGACTGACAAGCGCGAAAATGTCCTGAGGCAGGGGACTGCACCTTGGCATTTGACATCAAGTGCATAACTCTTTCCTCAACCTGAAATTAATCGTCGTCCGGGGTGACGGCGGCGCCACGCCTGCTTGAGGCAGATCAACGCGGGATGGGTTATGGCGGCCTATGATGAGGGCCAACCAAGTGAGGATGCCATGAAACCAATCGTAACGCTTTATCTGCTGCTGAACGACGAAGACTACCGCCTGGTGCACACCCATGAAGAGGGGCTAAGCGAGATTTCCCATACCAAGGCAGAGCTTGCGGCGGCGGGTGTCGCCCACGGAACCGGCCACAGCCCCCAGAACGGCGTAGAGCGCAGCCATTTGGCCAAGCACGCGGCCAAGGTGCTGGCGGCGGAATGGGCCAAGGGCCGCTATGACCGGATCGTGATTGCGGCCGGGCCAAAGATGCTGGGCGAATTCCGCCATGACCTGCCCAAAGCCTTGGCAGCCCATGTGGCGTCGGAACTGCACAAGGACCTGATCAAGGTGCCGTTGCACGACCTGCCCAGCCATTTCGCCGAGGTGTCGGCGGTTTGAACGACCATAGCCGCAAATGCGTGATGCCCCGGATCAGGTCTGGGGCGGCGTGGTGCTTCATGCCTCCATCGCCTCCAATTCGTCGATGAAGCCGGCGATCATCGACAGGCCCTTGTCCCAGAATTTGGGGTCCGACGCGTCGAGGCCGAAGGGGGCGAGCAGGTCCTTGTGGTGTTTGGAGCCACCGGCCTTCAGCATGTCGAAGTATTTCTGCTGAAATCCCGGCAGTCCGTCAGCATAGACGGCGTAGAGCGCGTTTACCAGGCCGTCGCCGAAGGCATAGGCATAGACGTAGAAGGGGGAATGCACGAAATGCGGGATATAGGACCAGAAGGTCTCGTAGCCATCCATGAATTCGAAGGCATCGCCCAGCGATTCAGCCTGAATGGACATCCACAGCGCGTTGATGTCGTCGGGCGTCAGCTCGCCCTTGGCGCGGGCGGCGTGCAATTTGCATTCGAAATCGTAGAACGCGATCTGGCGGACCACGGTGTTGATCATGTCTTCGACCTTGCCCGCCAGAAGGGTCTTGCGTTCGGCCTGGGTCTTGGCCCCGTCCAGCAGTTTGCGGAAGGTCAGCATTTCGCCAAAGACGCTGGCCGTTTCGGCAAGGGTCAGCGGCGTCGAGGCCAGCAGTTCGCCTTGGCCTGCCGCCAGACATTGGTGCACGCCGTGGCCAAGTTCGTGGGCCAGCGTCATCACGTCGCGCGGTTTGCCAAGGTAGTTCAGCATCACATAGGGGTGCACGGTGGTGACGGTGGGATGGGCAAAGGCGCCGGGCGCCTTGCCGGGTTTGACGGCGGCGTCAATCCAGCCTTTGGTAAAAAACGGCTCTGACAGGGCCGACATGCGCGGATCAAAGGCGGCATAGGCCGCTTGGACCATGTCGCGCGCCTCTTCCCAGGGCACAAGACGGGGGGATTCGGCGGGCAGCGGCGCGTTGCGATCCCAGATCTGCAATTTGTCGAGGCCCATCCATTTGGCCTTGAGGCGGTAGTAGCGGTGCGACAGCTTGGGATAGGCGGCGACGACGGCATTGCGCAATGCCTCGACCACCTCAGGCTCGACATGGTTGGACAGGTGGCGGCCGGTCTGCGGCGTGGGCATCTTGCGCCAGCGGTCGTTGACCTCTTTCTCTTTGGCCAGCGTGTTGTGGACGCGGGCGAAGAGCTTGATATTCTTGTCGAACACCGCAGCGAGGGCGTGGGCGGCGGCCTCACGTTTGACCCGGTCATTGTCGGTGAACAGGTTCAGCGTGGCCTCTAGGTTCAACTCTTCGGGCTCGCCTTCGACCTTGAACATCAGGCCGGCCATGGTTTCGTCGAACAGCCGGTTCCATGCCGAGGCGCCCACGACGGACAGGTCATGTTGATACTTTTCCAATTCGTCGGACAGTTGGTAGGGGCGCATGGCGCGCAGGCGGTCGAACACCGGTTTGTAGCGGGCGAGGCGCGGGTTCTGATCCAGCAGGGTGGTCAGGTGCCCCTCGTCCAGCCGGTTGAATTCGAGCGTGAAGAACACCAGCGAGGTGGTGAAATCGGTTACCTGATCCTGCGCATCGGCCATGAATTTGGCGCGGTCACTGTCCAGCGTGTTCTGGTAATGGCGCAGGCCCGCATAGGACATCAGGCGACCGGCGATGGTGTCGATCTGTTCGTAATCGGTGACGCAGTCCAGCATCTGGTCGGCGGTCAGTGTGGCCAATCTGCCCTCATAACTGGCGGCGAACCCGGCGCAGCTTTGCTTGAGCCGGGCCATGTCGGTGGCGAATTCGGGGCTGTCGGGGGCCGGGTACAGGTCTGTCAGGTTCCATTCGGGCAGATTGCCGAGCGAACCGGCGGCGGCGTTGGCGTCGAACAGGGGGCGTGGGAACAGCGGGTGGGGGAAGGGCATCTTTGGCTCCATCAGGGGATAGGGTCATGTAGGGGGGAAGAGCGGCGCTGTTCAAGGGCAAGTGTTCAACCGTCCGACTGAAGGGAGGTCAGGTCATCGGCCGTTTCGGGCGCTGCATCTGGCAGCCAGCGGATCAGGCGCGGATGGTGCAGGTCCAGCCGACATTTGCGGCGAAGATTGGGGGTGGTGCTGGCGTATTCCACCTCAAACACCAGTGCGGGCGACACGGCGCGCAGCGGGCCAAAGCGGTCGGTTGTGT
>JBAXXO010000123.1:0-9603 GCA_037127855.1 Alphaproteobacteria bacterium | reverse complement strand
ATCATGGGCCGCCAACGCCTGCTTGTAGCCGCGCATCCGGTCGCGGCTGGCCTCTGTCCATGCCTCGCCCGGAATATGCCCGATCCGCTGATGTCCTTTCCCGATCAGCACCTCGGTCGCCGCCTGCATCCCCGCCACATCCCCCGGAACGACCGACGGCAAACGCCGGCTGACGTCATGACAATTCAGCAACACCGCCGGCAGATCATACAACCTTTGCGGCGGATGCACCGGTTTGGTGATCAACCGCGTATACAGCACCCCGCGCAGATCCAGCGCCACCAGGCTGTCCAAAATCGCAGCCTCGACCGCCGTATCCGCACCGGTGACAAAGGTCGCCACCAGCCAGCCCGACGCCGCCGCCTCGTCCTTGGCGGCCTCCAGAAACGGCATGGCAAACGGGGTCGTCGTCACCTCATCCAGCAACAGCGCAACCACACCCGTTCCGCCGCGCAAAAGGCCGCGTCGCGCATAACCCAGATCGGCAGCCACCGCCCGCACCCTGTCGCGCGTCTGCGCCGAAATGCGCGCCGTCGTACCACCCGCCAGCACCAGCGACACCGTCGCCTGCGACACACCGGCCAGCAGCGCAATATCCACCATGGTCGGTCGTTTGGTCATGCCCTCGCATAATCCGCCCGAATCGTCTTGCCAAGCTTTTGGTTATGGCCAATGCTAATAATATAACCTGTTGTTCAGCAGAGGGCGTCATGGCCACAGCACGCACCGGGCGGCCTATCACCCCGCTCGACGGAATCTGGGAATTTGTACACCATTCCGATGGCTTGCCGCGCGAGGTGCCCGTTCCGGGCCCGTGGCAAGCCGCCTTCGCCGACCTGCGCCAGTCCTATGGCACGGCCACCTACAGCCGCCAGATTGTCGTCCCCCAAACCCATGACGGCGTGTATTTGTGCTTTGGTGCCGCGGCCTATACCGTGATCGTGCGGATCGCAGGCGTGGACATCGGTCGGCATGACAATGGCTGGCTGCCGTTTGATTTGCGCATTCCTGACACCTACAAAGGCCAGACCGTCACCTTGCAGGTTCAGTGCCACCTGCCTGGCCCCGACGATGCCGCCCCCGACAGTTTCGCCGAAATCCCCCATGGCAAGATGAGCTGGTATGGCCCCACCGCGGGCCTGTGGCAGTCGGTCCATATGGAAACCCGGCCCCCCCGCCACCTGACACATTGTGCCATTTCGGCAGATGCCGCGACCGGCCAGGTCACTGTCCAGATCACCGAAACCGGCAGCGGCCCGCAACACCTGTCCATCCTCGGGCCCGATGGCACCACCACAGGCACTGGCCTGACCATCGCCAATCCCCGGCTCTGGTCGCCCGACGATCCCGCTCTTTATCGCCTGCGGGTCGATCTGGGCGGCGACGTGACCGAACATGCGTTCGGTTTTCGCAGTTTTACCGCCCGCGATGGCCAGTTGTTCCTGAACGGCAGCCCTTTTTACATGCGCGCCGCACTGGATCAGGACTACTACCCCGAAACGATCTGCACCCCACCCTCGACAGCCTATCTTGAGGATCAGTTTCAAAAGGCCAAAGCCCTTGGCCTGAACATGATGCGCTTTCACATCAAGGTGCCCGACCCGCGCTATCTCGAGGTGGCTGACCGTTTGGGCATGCTGATCTGGTACGACCTGCCCAATCCCGGCATCCTGACAGACGCCTCGGCTGCCCGTCTGCAGCAAACCATGAACGGCATGCTGCAACGCGACGGCAATCACCCTTCGATCGTGATCTGGACCCTGATCAACGAAGACTGGGGCATCCGCCTGTGCGACGACCCCGCCCATCGCCGCTGGCTGATCGACATGGTTGACTGGCTAAAGGGCCGCGACCCATCCCGTCTGGTGTGCGACAACTCGCCCTGCCAAGGTAACTTCCATGTCAAAAGCGATCTCGACGATTTTCACTACTACCGCTCAGTCCCCGAACGCCGCGACGAATGGGACGCGCTGACAGCCGAATTCGCCATGGGTGCCGCCTGGACATGGTCACCCTTTGGCGATGGCGTGCGGCGCGGTGACGAGGTCAAGATCGTGTCCGAATTCGGTGTCTGGGGCCTGCCACAGCCAAGCCAGGTGCGCATCGACGGAGCCGAGCCTTGGTGGATGGAAACTGGTCAGCTTTGGGGCGATGGGGCGGGCTATCCGCATGGGGTCGAAGGCCGCTTTGCCAGCCTGGGCTTGACCAAGGTCTTTGACAGTCTTGAAGGTTTTGTGACGGCCGTGCAATGGTACCAATTCGCCAACCTGAAATATGAAATCGAGGTCATGCGCGCATGGCCACAAATTCAGGGCTATGTCATCACGGAAATGACCGATGTGCATTGGGAGTCTAACGGCCTTTTGGATATGAACCGCAACACACGCGTGTTCCACGACCGTCTGGGTCAGGTGAATGCCGATGTGGTCATCGTCCCCAAGGTCCTGCGCTATGCCGGGACAGCCGGGCAACACTGGTCCATGTCGCTTGCCATCGCCAGCGGCGCCACCACCTTGCCGCCGGGGCTGCTGCATTGGGAAACTGACGGCCAGTCTGGCACCCTCGCCTTTGCCGGGGGCGCGGCCCTGACCGCCACCGATCTTGAACCGCTGCAATTGGTGTTGCCGAGTTCGACATCAAACCGCATGTTGACGATCCATCTCGACCTGATCTGCCACGGCAAATCCCTGGCCCGCAATCAGGTTGACATCGCAGTTTATGCCCCGCGTCTCACGCAAAACCTGCCAACCATCGCAACGTCGGACCCGCTGCTTGCCAGCCACGCCCGCGCCCTTGGCTATGACATCCGGCCCACCGGCCCAGCCGATGTCACCCTGACCCATGCCTTGAACGAAGCCGACATTCGCGCCCTGCAAGCCGGCCAACGCTATCTTGTCTTGGCCGATGGAACCGTAGAAACCCAGGGAAATCTGCGGGTTGAAAGCCGTGGCCGCGAACAGCCCTTTATTGCGGTGGTCGATGCCACACCCGGCATCCCGGTCGGCGCACAGTTTCCCTTGCCCAATATCACCCTGACCGCGCGTCACGGAACCATGTGGCGCGGCGACTGGATTGCGGGGTTTTCATGGATCCGCCGCGACGGCGTCTTTGCCGATCTGCCGGGCGGACCCTTGCTGGACCTGTCCTTCAGCGACGTGGTGCCGCGTCATGTCATGGGCGGCTTTGCGGGATGGGAGTTCGGCGGCCCCGTCCATTCCGGCCTTGTCGTTGGCTGGGTGCATAAACCCATGGCCTTGATCGGCGAACGCCGCGTCGGCAAAGGTGCCTTGGTCGCCAGCACATTCCGGCTGACCGGACAGGCTGCGGGCCTTGACCCGGTGGCCGATGCCCTGTTCGACCGCCTTGTGCAACTGGCCACCACCCGGCAGACCGATCCATGATGTATCAAGATGCCCGATACATATCGACAAATGTGTTGACAACACCGTCGCCCCTTTCATAGGCTGGCGCAAGCACCAAACCTGACCAGTCCTGTGGAGGAGGCAGCCGGGTTTGCATCATGCCGGAAGACCCGGCCCGACACCACGCATGCGCCAGCGGGTCAAGGATGGGGTTGGCGTAAAGATTAGGCTCAAACTGGGAGGATGGAATGCGATTTACGTGGAAAGCAGCCGCTTTTGCCGCCGTCATGGCAGGCACGGGCGCACAGGCGACAGAAACGGTGGTCTGGTGGGATTTTCTAGGCGGCGGTGACGGCGTCCGGATGAAGAAACTGATCGAAGACTTCAATGCCGGACACAAGGACGCCATCGAGATTCAAGCGACGACGCTGGATTGGGGCACACCGTTCTATTCCAAGGTCCAGACCTCGGCGGCGGTCGGTGAAGGCCCCGACATGATGACCTATCACGCCAGCCGCATCCCGCTGGCGGTATCGCAAGGCACCCTGTCGGAAATCACCCCCGCCGACATGACGGCCATGGGTCTGGGGCAAGACAGCTTTGCCCCCGCCACATGGGACGCCGTGCATGTCGATGGCAAGCAATATGCCGTGCCCTTCGACACCCATCCGATTGTCCTGTACTACAACAAGGACCTGTTGGACAAAGCCGGTCTGATCGGTGCCGATGGCCTGCCCGCCGGGCTGGACGGATTGGACAACTTCAACGCGGCCTTGCAGAAGTTGAAGGATGGCGGCAACGAATGGGCCATCGCTCAGGTGACGGCGGATGGCGGCTTCGCGTTCCGCACGATCTATTCGCTTCTGTGTCAGCAAGACGGGCAGATCGGCACCGATGGCGCCTGGTTCCCCGGCGACAGCCAGGACAAACTGGCCAAGGCCGTGGGCGTGATCGCGAACTGGGTGGAAAAGGGCTATAACCCCGGCGCCACCGACTATCCGACGACGGTGGCCTTGTTCACCAGCGGCAAATCGCCCTTCATGATCAACGGTGTGTGGGAAGTACCTACGATGGTTGACCTTGAAAAGGCAGGCAAGCTGTTCAACTGGGGTGCCATCGAAATCCCGGCTCTGTTCAACCACCCCTGCACCTATTCCGACAGCCACACCTTCGCGATCCCGAACAATGCGGGCAAGTCGGCCACCCCCGAAAAGCACGCCGCCGTTCTGGAGGTGATCAAGTTCATGGAGGCCAACTCGCTGTTCTGGGCCACCGCCGGCCACATCCCAGCCAACGTCGCTGTGACGAACACTGCCGAATACAAGGCGATGCAGCCGCAGGCGACCTATGCCAAGCTGACCGCCAATGCCGTGTTCGACCCCAAATCGGTCAATGCCGGCGTGGCATCGCCGCTGTTTGACGCCGCCGGCAACGCCTTTACCGCCGCCATCAACGGCGAGACCGACCCGGTCACCGCCGTGGCCGACATGAAGGCCGAACTGGACGCACTGCAATAAGCCGTCAATAAGCCGACAATTCTGGCGGGGCCCCTTGGGTCCCGCCGGTTCCTTGCCTGACAGATGACAAGCTGACATGAGCAGGCTGAAATGGGGTGGCCATGCTGCAAAACCGTCGTCGTGAACTGCTGGTGGCCTACATCCTCGTGGCACCCTTCATCCTGATTTACGGCTGGCTTTTCATCTATCCGACGATCCAGATGGTGCAGATGAGCTTTACCAAAGCGCCGCTGATCGGACCCGGTCATTGGGTGGGTCTTGCGAATTATACCCGGATGTTCAAGGATCCGACCTTCTACAAGGCCGTCGTCAACACCGCCTATTTCGTGGCGCTGACCGTGGTGCCCGGCACCATCGTCGCGCTTGCCATCGCCCTGATGGTGCGACGCCTGAACGGTCGGATGCAAAGCATTATCCTCGCGGCCTTCTTTCTGCCCTATGTACTGCCGATCTCGGTTGTCTATGTCATCTGGGACTGGATGACCAACAAGCAGTTTGGCATGCTGCAAGCCCCCATCACCTATTTCACCGGCGAGTCCGTGAACATCTGGCGCACGATCCCGTGGTTCATGCCGGGCGTCGCGATAATCACCATCTGGTGGACCAACGGGTTTTCGATCCTGCTGTTCCTGGCCGGTCTGCGCAACATCCCACAGGAGGTTTACGAGGCTGCGGAACTTGACGGCGCGACCCGCCGCCAGATGCTGACCCGTATCACCCTGCCGCTGCTATGGCCGATCACCGTCTTGTGCCTGACGATCCAGTTGATCTTGCAGATGAAGATTTTCGATCAAGTCTACCTGTTTGCCATGGGGGGCCGTACACAGGCCACAATGGTCATGGTGCAATACATCTACGAACAGGCCTTCCAAAAGAACGCGGGCGGCTATGCTGCAACCCTTGCCGTGGCGCTGTTCGTCGTGGTCGTCGTGTTCTCGATCCTGCAATACCAGATCTTGCGCATCCGGGGGTACAGATGAGCCAATCCACACCGCGCCGTCAACGCGACCTTGCAGGGCTTTTGCTGACGGGCCTGACCGTGATCTGTGCAGCATTGTGGTTTTTTCCCGTGTACTGGGCCATCGCTACCAGCCTGCGCTTTGATCAAGACACCGTCACCG
Source organism: Alphaproteobacteria bacterium (assembly GCA_037127855.1). Taxonomy (GTDB): domain Bacteria; phylum Pseudomonadota; class Alphaproteobacteria; order Rhodobacterales; family Rhodobacteraceae; genus Stagnihabitans. Next base: position 3,603 of record JBAXXO010000123.1, on the reverse strand, counting down.
ACTTTGGCCTGATCCCCAAGAACCCGACCCTGTCGGCCTATATGTTCAACATCGAAAACTCGCGCCTGTTGACCTGGTATTTCAACTCCACGGTGGTCTCGGTCTCGGTCACTGTGGTGGCGGTATTTGTGGCGGCCTGCACGGGCTATGCCATCTCGCAATTGACCTTCCCGGGCCGCAAACTGCTGTGGTGGACGATCCTTGCCAGCTTCATGGTGCCGGTCTCGGCCCTCATCGTGAACCACTTCATCATCGTGGCGGGCCTTGGGCTGTTGAACAGCTATCTTGGCATCATCCTGCCCATGCTGCTGACCCCGGTGACGGTGATCGTCTACAAACAGTTTTTCGACGGCCTGCCACGCGATTTCCGCGAGGCGGCGGTGATGGACGGCGCGACCGAGTTTCAACTGCTGTTCCGGGTCTTCTTGCCGATGAACTGGGGGGTCACCACGGCGCTGGCGATCATCACCTTCATCGGGGCATGGAATTCGTTCCTGTGGCCCTTCCTTGCAGCCCAGGACGAGACGATGATGACCGTCACCGTGGGGATCACCGCCGTGCAGGACGCCTTTGGCGTCGCTTACGGTCGGGTTCTGTCTGGGGCGGTTCTGGCCGGTCTGCCGGTGGCACTGGCCTATCTGTTCTTCCAGCGCCGGGTCACCCAGGCGATCACGCTGTCCGCCGGAATAAAGGGTTAAGTCGATCAAGGGTTAAGTCGATAAAGGGAAACGTCATGGCATCTGTCGAACTGACCAATATCAGCAAGAATTATGGCGCGGTCGAGGTGATCCGTGGCCTGAACCTTTCTGTGCCCGACGGATCGTTCACGGCACTGCTGGGGCCGTCGGGCTGCGGCAAGTCCACCCTGTTGCGCATGATTGCCGGGCTGGAAGAGATTACCGGCGGTTCCGCCCGCATCGGTGGCACCGACATCACCCATGAGGCCCCCGCCCGACGCGGCGTCGCCATGGTGTTCCAATCTTATGCACTGTACCCGCATCTGACAGTAGAACAGAACATCTGCTTTTCGATGTCGCTGGCTGGCGAGTCCAAAGCTGTGCAGAAGCAGAAATCCGCCCACGTCGCCCAGATGTTGCAACTGGATACGCTGATGGACCGTCGTCCCGCGCAGCTGTCGGGCGGCCAGCGTCAGCGCGTCGCCATCGGTCGGGCACTGGTGCGCGACCCCAAGGTCTTTCTGTTCGACGAACCCCTGTCCAATCTCGACGCCCTGCTGCGCGTCCAGATGCGCCTTGAACTGGCACGCCTGCATCAAGACCTGAAAACCACCATGATCTACGTCACCCATGACCAGATCGAGGCGATGACCTTGGCCGATCAGATCGTCGTGCTCGACAAGGGCGTCGTGCAGCAGGTCGGCAGCCCGCTTGAACTGTACAACAGCCCCGCCAACCGCTTTGTCGCGGGCTTCATCGGCAGTCCGGCCATGAACTTTGTGCCCGTCACCCCCCAATCCGACAGCCTGACCCTGCCCGGCGGCGGCAGTCTTGGCCTGCGCCCCAAAGGCGATGTCGCCGAGGTGGGCATCCGCCCCGAACATCTGCGCATATTGCCGCAAGGCCAGGGGCACCTGCAAGGCACCACCCGGGTCGTCGAACAGTTGGGCAACACATCCTATGTTTATATCGACACCCAAGCCGGCACCGTCGTGCCCGAGGTTCCACCGGGCAGCACGCCCAGCACTGGAGAACCGGTTGGCGTGGCGCTTGACCTTGAACATCTGCATGTGTTCAGCGCCGGTGGCCGCGTGCTGCAGCGCTGAGTTACCGCTGGCTCGTCCGCCAGTTCGGGTTGATCCACGGTTCCTGATTAGACCGTCCCAACATCCCACGCCCAAGAATATGATCCGCCGCCTTCTCGCCCACCATGATCGAGGGCGCATTCAGATTGCCATTGGGAATCTGCGGAAAGATCGAACTGTCCGCGACGCGCAGGCCCTCGACCCCGATGACCCGGCATTCGGGGTCCACCACCGCCATCGCATCGCTCCGCCGTCCCATGCGGACGGTGCCGCATGGATGATAGGCGCTTTCCACATGGGCGCGGACAAATTCGTCCAAGCCCGCATCGCTGACCACCGACCGCCCCGGTTGAATCTCGTCCTTGACATAGGGCTGCATGGCCGGCTGCCCGAACACTTCACGCGAAAGACGGATCGCGGTGCGGAAATCCTGCCAATCGCCGGGGTCGGACAGGTAGTTGAACAGGATCTTCGGGCTGATCCTGGGGTCGGCCGAGCGCAGCGTCACCGACCCGCGCGAGCGTGACCGCATCGGCCCGGTATGCACCTGAAACCCATGGCCCGCAGCACTGGCACGACCGTCATAGCGCACCGCAATCGGCAGGAAGTGATATTGCAGATCAGGATATTCAATGCCGGCCTTGCTGCGGACAAAGGCGCAGGCCTCGAACTGGTTCGACGCGCCGATCCCCTTGCCCGTCAGCATCCACTGCGCCCCAATCAGGGCCTTGCCCCACAGGTTCCAGTATTTGTACAAAGTGATGGGTTGGCTGGCGGCAAATTGCAGATACAGTTCCGGATGGTCCTGCAAATTGCGCCCTACCCCCGCCCGGTCGGCGACGACGGCGATGCCATGGGCCACCAATTCTGCCGCAGGCCCGATCCCCGACAGCATCAGTATCTTGGGGCTGTTGATGCTTGATGCCGACACGATCACCTCGCGCGCCGCATGCAACACCTCGATCTTGCCGCCCCGCTCAACCTCGACCCCCACCGCCCGGCCGTTCTCGATCACCACGCGCCGCGCAAAGGCGCGGTACAGCTGCACATTTCCCGCCTTTATCGCCGGTTTCAAATAGGCGCTGGCCACCGACCAACGCCTGCCCTGCCAGATGGTCGCCTCAAACGGCCCAAAACCTTCCTGCTGCTGGCCATTGTAGTCGCGCGTGACAGGATAGCCCGCCTGCCGCCCGGCTTCGATGAAGGCGTCGAACAGCGGATTGTCCCGCCGCCCCCGCGTCACATGCAACGGCCCGTCATGACCCCGCCATGTCGCATCGCCCTCGCGGCCATGCCAAGTCTCCATCCGCATGAAATAGGGCAGGACATCGGCATAGGCCCAGCCTTGCGCCCCCATCTCTTCCCAGGTGTCAAAGTCGCGCGCATGGCCGCGCACATAGACCATGCCGTTGATGCTGGACGACCCGCCGATCACCCTGCCCCGCGGCGTCGCCAACCGCCTGCCGTCCAGATGCGGCTCGGGCTCGGTCTGAAACCCCCAATCATAGCGTTTCATGTTCATCGGATAAGACAGCGCACCGGGCATGTTGATGAAGGGCCCGGCATCGGTGCCGCCCTCTTCCACCACGACAACCTTCATCCCCGCCAACCCCAGCCGGTAAGCAATCGCCGACCCGGCCGAACCTGACCCGATGATCACATAATCCGAAGTCATACCTGTTCTTTCTGCCCTGTTGGTTTCTTTTGCCGTCGCCTGGCCCGCAAGCGCCGTGTTGGACGGTCGGTCGGCGTCAGCCGCCATCCTGTTTCAACTGCGACTCCAGGTATTCCAGCGCCACCATCACCGCCGCCGCCCCATCCGGTGGCCCTGATTTCAGCAC
>JBAXXO010000122.1:0-9632 GCA_037127855.1 Alphaproteobacteria bacterium | reverse complement strand
TGCCCCCAGATTTGCCCCCAGATTTGCGCGGGGATGCGACCGGTCGTAAACCTCCATCAGGCGTGCGGCATCAACCGCGGTATAGGCCTGTGTGGTGGACAGCGATCGATGCCCGAGCAGTTCCTGAATGGCCCGCAGATCACCGCCCGCGTTCAACAAATGGGTGGCAAAGCTGTGGCGCATCGCATGGGGCGTGGCGGTGGCCGGCAGACCCAGCAGATGCCGCGCCTTTTCCATGGCCAAGGCGATCAGACGCGGGTTCAACGGCCCGCCTCTGACGCCACGAAACAGCGGCCCGTCGCGGGTCAGATCATGTGGGCACAGCCGCACATAGTCGGTCACCGCCGCCACTGCGGCAGGCAGTACCGGGACCAGTCTCTGCCTGTTGCCTTTGCCCGTGATCCGCAGCATCTGAGGCAGCGGATGCGCTGCCCCCGTCAGCCCCAAAGCCTCAGAGATCCGCAGGCCACAGCCGTAAAGTAGTGTCACCACCGCAACATCGCGTGCAGCGACCCAGTCCTGCGGCCCCTCGCCCAGCGTTTCGATCATCGCGAACGCCGCCTCTTCGCTCAGCGGCCTTGGCAGCTTGCGTCGGTATTTCGGCCCGCGCGCCGACAGCAGGGTCGAGGCGTCAAAGCCCTCGCGTTCTGCCAGCCAGCCCGTGAAGCTCTTGACCGCGGACAGCGACCGCGCCAACGTCCGCGCCGTCACGCCCCGCGCCCGCTCGGCCGCCATCCAGGCCCGCAGGTCGGTCTGGGAAAGGCTGGCCAGCGCCGCAACCCCCTCAGTAAGCCCTCGATAGGCAGCCAGAAAGCTTAGAAAACCGGTCACGTCGGCACCATAGGCTTTTGTCGTGTTGGCCGAGGCCCCGTCCAGCGCCCGCATGTGATCCAGCCAGCGCGCCATTGCATCGCGCAAAGCCGCCGAGATGAGCGTTGTCACGACAGCCAGCGCCGCATGGTCCGCTCGAACACACCGGCGAAAAAGCCCAGCAAATCCGTGCCATGCGTCGGCTTGAACTGATGCGGATCCTCGGCCCCCAGCGCCAGAATGCCCGGCAGCCGGCCCGTGCCAAAATCAAGCTTCATCAGCGCCTCGGACCGGATCCACCCCGCCTTGTCGCCATAAAGCACGTCATTGGCAGGCTGAACCTGTCGCAGCACGACCGACCGCAGCGGCACATTCTTGCCGGCCGAGATATAGTCGGCAACGAACCCGCTTTGCGCCACATAGAGCACATCGCCCAAGCGCCGCAGGCTTTTGACCTCATCGCCCTGCATGGATTCCAGCACCAGCCTAACACAATCGACACGCAAGGTCGGGGCAACCTCTGAATTCAGACTCTTCAGGAAATCCTCGAAACTCAACGGGTCCATCATTTGCAGGATGGCGCGGTGCACCTGATTGGTGCCTGCTAGGTTTTCATAGGCGGCCGCAATCACGGTGCGGTGGGTATCTTCGAGCCGGTCCAGCCGCCCTTCCAACCGCTCCATCGCGATGCCGCGCAGATCGACGATATTCGAGCCCATGGCCCGTTCATTCGCCTCAATCAGCGCATTCATGACGCCGGTATCGTCCAGCAAAGCCTCGGGCGCCGCAAGGATGAGGTCGCGCGTATCCTGATCGATCATTCCCCAACACTCGTCTTTTCGTGGATCTATCCTGAGTATAGCGGATTTATGCAGATCAGGGGCAGGGGGGGGCGAAATCCTGCGTGGTGAGTCTTTGCGGACACAGCCAGCGAGATTTCATACGTCCCCCGACCCCTTTCGTGGGGAATTTGTGCCAGAATGATAGGTGCAAGCGGGGCGTGGGTGGCGGTTGCGCGGTTGCTGTGGCGTGCGATTTGCGGCGGTTTAAATCATTGCCGATGATCTTGCCGTGCACCATCATCGGCATATGGATGCGGCTGCGCAGTGAATGGTCGTCGCCGGGTTCGGGCAAGGCAAAGCGCCTGTTGTTCACAGCGGCATCGGTCGGTATGCGGTTGACCTTGCCCGGATGCAGGCATGCGATGCTGAACGAGGTGTTCAACTGGGCTGTGGGCGCGATCTGCAACTTGGGGGTCTCTGGTGGCATTCATGACATAGCCCGCGACGGTCGTGGGGGGGTGTGCATAATGGTTGCGACATTCCGCAGTTGGATTGCTCTTTTGGGGCTGTACAGGTCGGCGGTTATAACTCATCTTGCCGACACTGGGGGGAGGAGCCTTCAGCCGAAAATCAAACGGGCGCCGAACGGGCGCGGCTTCGGGCGCGGACGCGCATCCGATAACTTGGGCGCTGATGCGCATCCGATAAGGAGAAAGAGATGAACACCAAACGTATGCTGCTGATTTCTGCAGCTATCCTCAGCGTGGCCCTGCCCGCTGTGGCCGAAACCTCGGGCAAGAAGATCGCCTTGTCGAACAACTATGCAGGCAATTCGTGGCGTCAAGCCATGCTCACCTCGTGGGAAAAGATCACAAGCGAGGCTGTGAAAACCGGCGTTGTCGCCGCTGCTGACCCTTTTACCACCGCCGAGAATCAGGCCACAGAACAGGCTGCGCAGATTCAGAACATGATCTTGCAGGGCTATGACGCCATTGTGGTCAATGCCGCCTCGCCGACCGCCATCAATGGCGCCATCAAAGAGGCGTGCGACGCTGGCATCGTCGTTGTGTCCTTTGACGGGATCGTTGACGAACCCTGCGCCTGGCGCATCGCCGTCGATTTCAAGGCGATGGGCAAATCCGAGGTCGACTATCTGGCCAAGGCCATGCCCGCTGGCGGCAACCTGCTGGAGATTCGCGGTCTGGCCGGCGTGTTCGTCGATGACGCCATCTCTGCCGGTATCGCCGAGGGGGTCGCCGCCAATCCTCAGTTCAAGATCGTCGGTTCGGTTCATGGTGACTGGGCGCAGGACGTGGCGCAAAAGGCGGTCGCAGGCATCCTGCCAAGCCTGCCCGAAGTGGCCGCTGTCGTCACGCAGGGCGGTGACGGCTATGGCGCCGCCCAGGCCTTTGCGGCTGCCGGCCGCCCCACCCCCACCATCATCATGGGCAACCGTGAGGACGAGTTGAAGTGGTGGAAAGAGCAGAAAGACGCCAACGGCTACACCACAATGTCGGTGTCGATCGCGCCCGGCGTCTCGACGCTCGCCTTCTGGGTCGCCCAGCAGATCCTCGACGGCAAGGACGTCCCCAAGGATCTGACCGTGCCCTTCCTGCGCATTGATCAAGACAATCTTGAGACCAACCTTGCCGCGACCCAAGCCGGCGGTGTGGCCAATGTTGAATACAGCCAAGCAGACGCCATCGCCGTGATCGACGGCGCAAAGTAACACCTTCGCCCCCGCCGGGCCCGGTGTCCGGCGGGGTTTTCCTTCAGGTGGACCGCCCACATGAATGCCAACAACCAGCCGCTGGTGCTGGAAGTCAGCGATATAGCCATGCGCTTTGGCGAGGTCAGGGCGCTGGATGGCGTGTCCTTGCGCATTTACCCGGGCGAGTGCATCGGCCTGGTGGGGCATAATGGCGCTGGCAAATCCACCATTGTCAGCGTGATCAACGGCGGTCTGGCCCCCCAGCAGGGCAGCATCCGTGCTGATGGGGCGGTCCTAGTGGGTTATGGCATCGGCATCGCCCGCCAGCGCGGCGTGCGCTGTGTGTTTCAGGAATTGTCGCTGTGCCCGAACCTGTCGGTGGTCGAAAACACCCGCATCATGCACCGCGGCCTTGGTGGCAGTCGCTGGCGCCAGCGGGCGCGGGCGGTGATTGCCGCCGCCCTCGATCAGGTCTTTCCGGGCCACGGCATTGATGTTGCCGGCGCCGTAGGCGAACTGTCCATCGCACAACGCCAGATGGTCGAGATCGCCATGGCCTTCTCGGATGCTGGCCCCAATACAGGCACCCCCGCGCGTCTGGTGATCCTTGACGAGCCGACCTCGTCGCTCGATGCCGGGCTTGCCGCCCAACTGCTGGCCCATGTCGCCCGCTTTGTGGCAGGGGGCGGGGCGGTCATCCTGATCAGTCATATATTGCATGAGGTGCTGACCACCTCCAGCCGCATCGTCGTGATGAAAGACGGCAAGATCATCGCCGAACGCCCCGCCGCCGATTTCACCCAGACCACGTTGGTCGAGGCGATGGGCTCGGTCGCCGATGCTGCGGGCACGCGCGCCCTCACCGCCACCAACCCCCAAACCGCACTCAGCCTTGCCCTGCCCAAGGGCCTGTCCTTCACCGCCCGCAAGGGCGAGGTCGTGGGCCTTGCCGGTCTGGGCGGTCACGGCCAGACGTCCATGCTGCTGGCATTGTTTGACGCCCAAAGCCCGGCATGGCTGCCCGCCCGTGACCCCGTGGTCGCCTTTGTCGCAGGGGATCGTCGCGAGAACGGCACCTTTGATCTGTGGAGCATCCTGCGCAACATGACCATTGCCGCCTTGCCCGATCTGTCGCGGCGCGGCTTTGTTCAGCCCGAGGCCGAGGCCCTGCGCGGCGCCGACTGGAAATCCCGCATCGGCATTCGCACCCCTGACATGACGCATCCGATTCTGTCACTGTCGGGCGGCAATCAGCAAAAGGTGCTGTTTGCCCGCGCCCTGTCAACCCGCGCGCCCGTGTTGTTGATGGATGATCCGATGCGCGGCGTCGATGTCGGCACCAAGCAAGAGGTCTACCGCATCATCCGCGCCGAGGCCGCTGCCGGCCGCACCTTTGTCTGGTATTCCACCGAAATGGCCGAGATGCGCCTGTGCGACCGTGTCTATGTCTTTCGTGATGGGGTCATCGTGCAGGAACTTGTCGGCGATGCCATCACGGAACAGGCGATCCTGAATGCCTCTTTCGCGGGGGCCGCATGAAACTGTCCACCGACACGCTGCGCTTGGCTGTTCCTGTGCTGTCGCTGGCCCTGCTGCTGGCCGGGGTGTTTTACCTGCAACCCCGCGCCATGAGCTATAATGGCTTGAACCTGTTGTTCAATCTGGCGGTTCCCATCGCACTCGCCACCATCGCGCAAATGCTGATCATGGCGGTGAACGACCTTGATCTGTCGATGGGCACCTTTGTCAGCTTTGTCGCCTGTGTTGCAGCAACCTATCTGAATGATGCGCCGCTGGTGGGCGCGCTGATACTCGCGGCAGCCGTGGTAGTCTATGCCGGCATGGGGGTGGTCATCCATCTGCGGGGCCTGCCCTCGATCGTTGTGACGCTGGGGATGAGCTTTGTCTGGGCCGGCCTTGCCGTTCTGCTGCTGCCCGCACCCGGTGGTGCGGCACCGGGCTGGATCAGGTCGCTGATGACCTCAAAACCGCCGCTGGTGCCCATGGCCATCGTCGCCTCGGCGCTGATTGCCGTGTTGGCGCATCTGCTGATCATGCGGTCCTCGCTGGGCGTGTTGATCCGTGGCGCCGGCGGCAACCAACGCTCGGTCGAGCGGGCGGGCTGGTCGCTGATCGCGGCCAAGGGTGGGGCTTACGGTCTGGCCGCGCTATTCGCCGTAGCGGCGGGGATAACGCTGGTCGGCCTTGCCACCTCGGCCGATGCCAATATCGCGCTGCGCTATACTTTGTTGTCGATTGCCGGGGTGATCCTTGGCGGGGGAGAGTTCACCGGGGGCCGGGTGTCGGCCGTGGGCGCGGTCATTGGCGCGCTGACGCTGACCCTGGCGGGTTCATTCCTGTCGTTTCTGCGCATCTCGCCCGATTGGCAGATCGGTGCGCAGGGGGCCATTCTGATCATCGTGCTGGCGCTGCGGCTGCTGATCAACCGGGGGCGCGCATGAAAACCTTGCTGGCCAAGCCGTGGATCTGGTCTTTTGTCGCCACCGCCGTGGTCTTTGCCGCCACCATCGTGGTGACCGCCGGGGCCAGCACGCTGGGTCTGGCGCAGGCGGCCCTGACCTTTGCTGCCTTTTCGGTGCTGGTGGGTCTGGGCCAGATGTTCGTGATCACTTTAGGCCCCGGCAATATCGACCTGTCGGTCCCGGCCACGATGACGCTTGCAGGCACTGTCGCGCTCAAGGTGATGGACACCCAGGACGGCACGGCACTACAGGGCCTGACCGTCACCTTGCTGATCGGCCTTTGTATCGGCGTAACTAACTATGTCCTGATCAAACTGCTGCGCATTCCGCCGATCATCGCCACCCTGTCGATGAGCTTTCTGGTGCAGTCGGCCGCAATCTGGACCAATCGCGGCCTTAGGATAAAGCCGCCGCCCGCGCTGTCGGACTTTTCCATCGGTATGACGTTTGGCCTACCCAATGTCGCGCTGATCGCCCTTGTGTTGTCCGTGCTGGCTTGGGTGCTGCTGCACCGCACCGTCTATGGCCGCTGGATCGCCGCCATTGGGCAAAGCCTGCCCGCCGCGCGCATGGCCGGCATCCCCGTCGATGGCGCAAGGTTTGTGACCTATATCCTGTGCGCCACCATGGCGGCCTTGTGTGGCACCTTGCTATCGTGCTTTTCGGGCGGGGCGGCGTTGAACATGGGCACCGAATACCTGATGATCTCGATCACGGTCGTGGTCATCGGCGGCACGGCGGTGGCGGGCGGCGACAGCAATGTGCCGGGCATCTGGGGCGCCGCTCTGTTCATGTTTCTGGTCGTGTCGATGCTGAACACCTATGGCTTGGGCGCCGGGGTCAGGCTGATCATGACCGGTCTTATCATCATCAGCGTCATTCTGGTGGCCTCGGGCCGCCAGCCAGCAAGATAGGAGCGACCATGTCCCAGCCACAGTACCAGATCGACGACGACCGTTTCCGGTATCTGATCGTCGGGTCCTCGCAGCTCGACAAGCTGTATGACGGCTGCCGCTGGGCCGAGGGCCCGGTATGGTTCAACGACCTCGGCTGCCTGTTATGGAGCGACATTCCCAACCAGCGCATCCTGCGCTGGTCCGACAACGGGCTGAACGGGCAGGCCGTGTCGGTGTTCCGCCAGCCGTCGAATTTTGCCAACGGCCATACCCGCGACCGGCAAGGGCGGCTGGTGTCGTGCGAGCATGGGACGCGGCGCGTCACCCGCACCGAGATTGACGGCTCTGTCACCGTTCTGGCCGACAGTTTTCAGGGCAAGCGCCTGAACTCGCCCAATGATGTCGTGGTGCAGTCCGATGGCTCGGTGTGGTTCACCGACCCGACCTACGGCATCTTGTCCGATTACGAAGGCTATCGCAGTCCACCCGAGCAAGCGGCCCACGGTGTTTACCGGATCGACCCTTCGGGCACGATCACGCTGGTGGCTGACGATTTCGGTCAGCCCAACGGCCTTGTCTTTTCGCCTGACGAAAGCCGACTCTATATCGCCGACAGCGCCTTCAGCCATGATCCACAGGCGCCGCGCCATATCCGCGTGTTTGACGTGGCCGGACCAAGACTGACAAAGCCTAGGGTGTTTGCCCATATTGACGCCGGCCTGCCTGACGGCATCCGCATGGATCAGGACGGCAATCTGTGGTCCAGTGCTGCGGACGGCGTGCATTGCTTCGCCCCCGACGGCACACGCTTGGGCAAGATCCTGGTGCCCGAATGCGTGGCCAACCTGACCTTTGGCGGTCCCAAGCGCAACCGGCTGTTCATCGCCGCCACCTCATCGCTTTACGCCATCTATGTCGCGGCCACCGGCGTCCAGCAGCCGTAGAGTATTGCCCTCAATCTGATTGAGATTGAGGGCTATCCAAGACAGGCAATGCGTTCTAGCGCCCGCGGATGCGGGGGTCCAGCGCGTCGCGCAGGCCATCACCGATATAGTTGACCGACAAAACGGTCAATGAAATCGCAAGGCCCGGCCAGATCACGCGCTCTGGGTACAATTGCATGTATTGCAGCCCGTCAAACAACAGCCTTCCCCAGGTCGGGAAATCGGGCGGAAAGCCAAGGCCCAGAAACGACAGCACCGATTCCGTGATGATCGCATCTGCAATCCCCAGCGTCGCCGCCACCATCACCGGCGACACCACATTCGGCAGAATATGGCGCCAGATGATCCGCCGCGCCGGCGTGCCGATCGACCGCGCCGCCAGCACATATTCGCGCTCTTTCAGCGCCAGCACCTCGCCCCGCACGATCCGCGCTGCCTGCATCCACGACGTGATGCCGATGGCAAACACGATCAGCGTGAACGCCCCCAACTCGGGCCCGATCAGCGAGGCGACCTTGTCGCGAAACAGCATCACCAGCACCAACAGCAACGGAATCAGCGGCAGCGCCAGAAACACGTCCGTCAACCGCATCAGCGGCCCGTCCAGCCACCGGTAATAGCCCGCCAGCACGCCAATCGTCGTGCCCACCACCAAGGCGATGAACATCGCCACAAAGCCCACCGCCAGCGACACCTTGCCGGCCTGTATCATCCGCGCCAGCATGTCGCGCCCGATCTGATCCGTCCCCAGCGGAAAGCGCAGCGACGGACCGAGGTTCTTGGACTTTAACGCCTCGACCACGCTCAACTTGGGCGGATCCCACAATAAAGGCCCGATCAGCACCGCCAGCACAAGCAAGCCCAGCACCAACAGACCGAATGCTGCCCCCTTATGCGTGCGGAACTGCGCCCAGATCGCCCGAGTCTGGCTTTCGGGCTTCAGCGCGGACAGGTCAGTCATAGCGGATCCTCGGGTCTAGAAAGCCGTACAGGATATCGGCGATCAGGTTGAACAGCACGATCAGCACGGCAAAGATAAAGGCCAGCGTCTGCACCATCGGCAGGTCATTGGCATGGATGGCCAGAATAAGCGCCGCCCCGATGCCATTCACCCCGAACAGGTTTTCCGTGATGATCGCCCCGCCAAAGATCGACGGGATTCCCAGCGCGATCACCGTCACAACCGGAATAAGCGAGTTGCGCAACACATGCTTCAGCACGACGACCCGTTCGGACATGCCCTTGGCCCGCGCCGTACGCACGTAATCGGCCCCCATGTTTTCCAGCATCGACGACCGCATGTAGCGGCTGATCGTGGCGGCATTGGCCAGCCCCAGCGTCAAAACCGGCAAGGTCATCTGGCGCAACTGCTTGACAAAACTGTCCCAATCCGTGACCGACATCATCGTGTCATACTTGGTCGGGAACCACCCCAGCCAGACGGCAAAGACAATGATCAGCAAGGTGCCCGAAAAGAAGGTCGGCACCGAAAAGCCGATCATGGCAAACAATGTGCCCAACTGGTCAAACAGCGAATATTGCCGGTAGGCCGAATAGATGCCGATCGGCAAGGCAATCGCGATGCCCAGCAGATAGGCCGTGCCGATCACCGTCAACGTCTGCGGTATCCGCTGGCCGATCACCGTGAACACCGGGCTGCGCGACTGCCATGACAGGATGCGCTGCTCGCCCTCGGCGAAATGGGTGCCGAACCAGCCGTTGACCAGCTGGGCGGGCTCTACCCAGAAGAACTGACGCAGCCACAGGATATAGCGCACAAAAACCGGCTGATCCGCCCCCATCGCCGCAATCATCTTCTGGCGCACCTCGGGCGGCACGGTCAGCGGAATTTCGGACATCGGGCTGCCGGGGGCAAGATCGACCAGCAGAAAGATCACCAGCGATATGACCAAAAGCGTCGGTATAGCGAGCATCAGCCTGCGAATTGTGTAGGTAAGCATTTGCTGCGACGCCTTGGGTCAGATCGGTTGGGGGGTCAGATCAGT
>JBAXXO010000121.1:0-9645 GCA_037127855.1 Alphaproteobacteria bacterium | reverse complement strand
CCGAGTTGCTGCCCTTGATGCTGCGTCTGCGCTGGGCCATGGCCTGCGCCTTGAGGTCGAGGTCGGGCAGGGTGACCGCCGGGTCAAGCCCCAACGCTTGCAGGTTGCGGCGCGACCCTGCATCCTGCGCCACGGCCAGCCGCACCGCGGCCAGCATCCGGGCGGCCAGCGCGGGCCGTCTTTGCCAGCGGCGGAAAGAACGGTCTGACATCCGCGCCCCCAGCAGCAGCACGGGCAGGCCGCAGGTCAGGCGACGCGGCCAGTATTCGGCCTCGAGTGAGATCAGCGCGGCGGGGTGCCAGCGGGTCAGGAAAGACCGCAGCGCAGGGCCGGTGTCCAGCGGCGCCAACCGGGCCGTGACCCGGTCCAGCCGCCAATCGCGCACCAGTTGTCGCCCGGTGACTGTGTTGGCGGTCACGACCAGCCTCAGGTCGGGCCGTGCGGCCAGCAGGTCCAGGATGACCCAGCGGGCCGAGGTCAACTCGCCCAGCGAGGCGCCGTGCAGCCACAGGCCGACCGGTTGCGCCGTGCCGCGCCCCAGTCGTTCGGCCAGATCACTGCCGGTTTCGCCCCGCCACAGGGCGCGGATCAGCAGCAGCGGTGCCAGAACCGCCATGATCACCTTGTACAGTAACATGGTCCCCCCTTGCCCTGCTGCATAGGCGGCGGTAACGGGGCGGGCAAGGTCAGACAGGCTGCGGCGGGGTCTTGCCCGGCCAGTCCGTCGCCAGATGATAGGCCTGACCCATGGCCAATACCCGCCCATCCGCCCCCACGGGACCGGCCAGTTGCATCCCCATCGGCAGCCCGGCATCGGCCGACCCCTGCGCCCCAAAGCCCACAGGCAGCGACAAGGCCGGCAGGCCGATCAGGCTGACGGGGATCACCACCTCCATCCAGCGGTGATAGGTGTCCATCTGGCGGTCATTGATCCGCTGCGGCCAGCGCCATTCGACAGGAAAGGGCCAGACTTGCACGGTTGGCAGCACCACGGCATCATAGGTCTGGAACAGTTGCGCCATGACGGCGTAATAGCGCGAGCGGATCAGGCTGGCATCATAGACCGTCTCGGCCAGCAGACCCTGACCCTGCGCAATCTCCCACAGGGTTTCGGGTTTCAACTGAACGCGCAGGGCGGGGTCATTATAGCGGTCGCGCATGCCGTTGGCGTTCAGCATGGCGCGCAGGGTGGTCCAGGACTGCCACAGTTGTTCGGCGGGAAAGGGCGGGGCGACCGGTTCCACCACCGCGCCTTGATCGGCAAAGACCTGCAAGCCGGCCTCGCACAGGCCCAGAATGCCCGGCTCGGTGGCATAGGCCCCGCCCCAGTCGCCCAGCCAGCCTATGCGCTTGCCGCGAAGATCGGTGTGCAACTGTTCGGCAAAATTCTGGTTGGGCCGGTCAAAGGGCACCATGGGGTTGGGGCCGGCCTGCACCTGCAACAGGCGGGCGATGTCCTCAACCGTGCGCGCCATCGGTCCTTCGGTGGACAGGGTGGCCAGATGGGTGTCGCCCTCGGCATCGCCGGGCACCAGACCCCAGGACGGGCGATAGCCGTAGACGTTGCAAAACGCGGCCGGGTTGCGCAGCGAGCCCATCATGTCGGACCCGTCGGCGACCGGCACCATGCGGGCGGCCAGCGCGGCCGCAGCCCCGCCCGATGATCCGCCGGCTGTGCGCCCGCGGTCATAGGGATTGCGGGTCACGCCATGCACCGGGTTGAAGGAATGGCTGCCCTGACCCCATTCGGGCACATTGGTCTTGCCGATGATGATCGCCCCCGCCGCCCGCATCCGGGCAACCAGTGTCGCATCCTTGTCGGGCACATGGTCGGCATAGATCGTGGAACCCCAGGTCGTGCGCAGCCCCTTGGTCGCCAGCAAATCCTTGACGGCCAGCGGCAACCCATGCAGCCACCCCGTCGCAGCTGCGTCATCCGCCACCCGCGCCTCTGCCATCAGCACCTCGGGATCGCGCAGCGACACCACGGCATTCAGACCCGGATTGACCTCGGCAATCCGCGCCAGATGGTCTTGCATCACCTCGGACGGCGCAATTCGCCGCCCCGCAATGCCCCGCGCCAGATCCGAGGCCGACATGTCCGACAGGCGCATCATGGCCCTTTCATCTTTTCACAAATATTCCTGCGGGGGGAGGCCGGATTGCTTTTTGGCAATCTGGCCCGGGGGGCGCAAAGCCCCCCGTCTTTCTTCGTAAACGCCGGGGCGCAAAGCCCCCCGGTGGCGCTGCGCCGTCAGGCGCGGCGAAATTACTTCTGCAACGCCGTCCAGATCGCGGTGATGTATTCCTGAGCCTTGGGCGAGCAGGTCGGGATGAAATGGCCCTTGTCCTTGAACTCTTGCGGGATCACCACTTCGACGGCGGTCTTCATGTCGTCGGGCATGAAGGCTTCGGATCCGGCAATCCCGTTGGCATAGCGCGCAAAGGCCGAGATCATCGCCGCGTTTTCCGGCAGCGCGATGAAGTCGAGGAATTTATAGGCCTCTTCGACGTTCTTGGCGTCTTTCAGCAGGGCGACCTGATCCATCCAGACCACAAAACCTTCCTTGGGATAGCCGTATTTCACATCCGGGTTGCGCAGATGGGCCCGCAGGATCGCCCCGTTCCAATAGACCGACGCCATGACGTCATTGGTCGCCATCTTGTCTTCCATGCCGTAATCCATGCTCATCCAGGACGGCTTGGCCTCCAACAGCTTGTCACGGACCTTTTTCATCAACTCGGCGTCTTCCGAACAGGGTTCACCGCCCATATACATGGTGGCAAGCGCCAGAACGTCGCCCATTTCCGGCGTCACGTTGATCTTGCCCTTCAACTCCTCGGGCGGGTCCATGAAGATGGCCGAAGTGTTCACGTCGCCCGCATAGACGGTCTGGTTCACGGCCATGCCGGTGGTGCCCCACTGCCACGGCACGGTGAATTTGCGGCCGGGATCGTAATCGACATTCATCCATTCCGGCGCGATGTTCTTGTGGTTGGGCAGTTTGGACAGGTCGAGTTCCTGTATCAGGCCCTTTTCGATCCAGATCTTGACGAAGTTGGCCGAGGGCACCACGAGGTCAAAACCGGCCCCGCCCGCCTCGATCTTGGCCAATGCGGTGTCATTGCTGTCGTAATCGGTCACGGTGACCTTGATACCGGTCTCTTTTTCGAACTTGGCCAGCATTTCGGGGCTGGTGTAGTTGCCCCAGTTGTACAGGTTCAGCACGCCTTCAGCATTGGCCAGGGCGGTTGTGGCCAGCAGCATGGCTGTGGCGATCAGCATTTTTTTCATCAACAGTCTCCCTTGGTTGGTTGGTGCGGGCTTAGGCGGCCCGTTTGCGGGTCAGAAAAAAGAAGGCGAACAGCAGCACGATCGTCAACATCAGCAGCACGGTCGAGATGGCGTTGATCTCGGCGGTGATGCCACGGCGGAACTGGCCAAGCATATAGGTGGCCAGCGTTTCCTGCCCAGCCGACTTGACGAATTCGGTGATCACGACTGTGTCGAGCGAGGTGATGAAGCACAGCATCGCCCCCGCAAGGATGCCCGGCATCAGCAAAGGCAGGGTCACATGGCGCAGCGTCTGCCAGCGTGTGGCATAAAGATCGGCGGCGGCGGTTTCCAGCGACAGGTCCATCCCCTCGAGCCGGGCGCGGATCGGCAGATAGGCCAGTGGAATGCACCACATGGTATGCGCCGCGATCAGATAGGCCAGACCCTGATAGCCGGTCCATGTCTTGAGGGCGGCAAAGAAGATCAGCAAGGCCACGGCGGGCACGATTTCGGGCACGACAAGGGTCTGGTTGGTGTAAAGGTAGATGAAGCTCTGGCCCTTGAAGGCAGCGGTGCGGGTCGTGGCCAACGCCACCGGCGTCGCCAGCACGACCGAGATCAGCGTGGCCCAACTGGCGATCACAAGGCTGCGGATGGTGGCTGACTGCACGTCGACATTGGCCCATGCGGCGCCATACCAGCGCCACGAAAAGCCGCCCCACGAGGTCATCGTGGCGGCCCCGTTGAAGCTGTAGGTGACCAGCGTCAGGATCGGCACATAGAGCAGCACAAAGCCCAGTATCGCGATAAAGGCAAAGCCAGGCATGGCGGTGACGGAAAACTGTTTCATGCGCCCTACCTTTCCGCCGGTCTGGTGGTGACGCGCAGGATGACCAGCATCGCCACCAGCGTGACCGCCGCCAGCGTGATCGAGATGGCGGCGCCCAGCGGCCAGTTGCGGCCCTGACCAAACTGCAAATCGATCAGGTTGCCCAGCATCATGTTCTTGCCACCGCCCAGTACGCGCGGCGTGACATAGGCCCCGAGTGCGGGGATGAATACCAGAATGCAGCCCGCGATGATGCCCGGCTTGATCACCGGAACAACGATGCGCCACAGCAGTGTCAGACGCGAGGCATAAAGGTCATATCCCGCCTCGAGCAGGCGCATGTCGAAACGGTCCATTGCGGCGAACAGCGGCAGGACCATCAGCGGCAGATAGGCATAGCCCATGCCGACCAGCACCGCACCGTCGGAATAGATCATCGCGATGGGGCTGCTGATCAGGCCAAGGTCCATCAGGACCGAGTTGATCAGGCCCTCGTTGCGGATCACCTCGTTGATCGCAAAGGTGCGGATCAGCAGGTTGGTCCAGAACGGGATTGTGATCAGGAACAGCCAAAAGGCACGGGTCCTGGGGGGGCGGGTTGCGATGAACCACGCCATCGGAAAGCCGATCACAAAGGTGATGAGCGTGGTCAGGCTGGCCAATCGAACGGTGCGCCAGATGATGGTCAGATGCGCGTCGGCCCAGACCAGCGTGTCGTCGAACACGTCATGGGTCAGCACCAGCCCGACCCAGCCATCGGTGGAAAATTTCCAAACCACATTGCCATACTGGCCGGGGGTCAGAAAGGAATAGACCAGCACGCCCAGAAAGGGCAGCGTGGCAAAGGCGGTCAGGAACAACAGGGCCGGGGCCGACAGCAACCAGTTGCGGCGCGCATCTGCACGGGCTTGGCGCTGGGCCGGGTTCAATGAGGCCGGGGTGATCTGGTTGGGGGTCATCTAGTCTTCCAGCACCTGAACCGAGCCTGGCACAAAGCGCAGCCCGACGGATTGACCCTGCGCCAGACCGTCATCGCCAGAGGCCGGGCTTTGCAGGCGTGCGACCACCTCGGTGCCATCGGTCAGTTCCATGTGGCAATGGGTGTCGGTGCCGAAATAGACCAGCGCGGTGACTTTGGCCGGGATGGCGCCGGGTTCGGTGGGCGCCACCAGCCGCACCTGTTCGGGGCGCACGGTGACGGTGACCTTTTGGCCCGGGCTGCCCCTGGGCCCGTCGATCATCTGGCCGCCCGACAGGCGCAGGCCGTCCGCCTCACGCGTGGCGGTCATGAAATTCGTCTCACCGATGAAGCTGGCGACAAAGCGGTTGACAGGGGTGGTGTAAATCTCTTTCGGGCTGCCCATCTGCTGCAATCTGCCTGCCGACATGACGCCGATCCGGTCGGACATCGTCAGCGCCTCTTCCTGATCATGGGTCACGAAAACAAAGGTTATTCCGGTTTCGGTTTGCAGACGTTTCAACTCGATCTGCATGTCCTTGCGCAGTTTCAGATCGAGCGCCGACAAGGGTTCGTCCAGCAGCAGCACCTTGGGTGCCGGGGCGAGGGCGCGGGCGAGGGCGACGCGCTGCTGCTGGCCGCCTGACAGTTGGGTCGGTTTGCGGGCGGCAAAAGCCTCCATCTTGACCAGCGCCAGCATGCGCTCGGTGGTGGCCGCGACCTCGGATTTCGGGCGGCCTTGCATTTGCAGGCCAAAGCCGATGTTTTCGGCGACGGTCAGATGCGGGAACAGGGCGTAGGATTGGAACACCGTGTTCACGGGGCGTTTGTTGGGCGGCAGGTAAGTGATGTCCTGACCCGACAGCATGATTTGGCCCGAGGTCGGCATCTCGAACCCCGCGATCAGGCGCAACAGCGTCGTCTTGCCGCAGCCCGAGGGGCCGAGCAGGGTAAAGAACTCGCCCTCGCGGATGGTGATGGACACATCGTCCAGGGCGCGGACGGCGGCAGGGCCGGATCCGAATTCCTTGATCGCGTGGCGCGCCTCGACGGCGATTGCTTGAGCCAAGGTGACTCGCCTCCCTCCGATTTTGTACATACTGCGCGGCGGCATTCCTGCGGCGCAAGAAGATTCATCGCGGGTGAAGCTTTGGCGCGCGGCGCGCTATCCAGGGTTGTGACCGCTCAAGTTCTGCGCAAAGGGCGATTAACTCTTCATCATTGCCGAAGGGGGCGGCGAGATGCAGGCCGATGGGCAGGCCGCCCGAGGACATGGCGAGCGGGACCGAGGCTGCGGGTTGACCCGAGGCATTGAAGATGGCGCAGAACGGAGAATAGGCAAAGATGCCATTCGGGCCGATGCGGTAATCGAGATAATCGGTGGTGGTATGGGCAAAGCGGCCGACAAGGGCGGGCGGTTCGGCGAGGGTGGCGGACAGCAGAATGTCGGTGGAGGCGAACCAACGGGCCATCTGGCGGCCGAAGCTGTGAATCTCGTTCACCGCTTGCAGATAACGCAGGGGCGACAGGGTTTCGGCGTAAAGGGTGGCACCGATGCCGACACCTTCGACCAGATCGTCAGTCAAGGCACGGCCCTTTAGCCCGGCGCGCACCGACAGGGCGGTGCCGACGGCGACGATGTCGGTCCATGCGCGCATCATCATGGCGACATCGGCATCGGGGTGGCCGGGCGTAACATGATGGCCCAGGCTGTCAAGCAGCGTGCCTGCTGCGCGGACGCTGGCTGCGACCTCGGGGTGGATGGGTGCGCCGGTCAGGGTGGTGTCGCACAGGGTGACGCGCAGGCGGCGGGGTGGGCGGCTGATGGCGTCGGCATGGCTGCGGGTCAGCGCAGGGGCGGCATAGGGCGCGCCAAGATCGGGGCCCATGCAGGCGTCCAGCATGGTGGCCGTGTCGCGGACCGACCGGGTCAGGAAGCCGTCAATCGACATGCCGGCCCATCCCTCGCCCGAGGCGGGGCCGTCGGGCAGGCGGGCGCGGGTGGGTTTGAAGCCGAACAGGCCGCAACTGGAGGCGGGGATGCGGACCGAGCCGCCACCATCGGACCCGTGGGCAAAGGGCACGATGCCAGCGGCGACAGCCGCCGCCGCCCCGCCCGACGAGCCGCCCGAGGTGTGGTTCAGGTTCCACGGGTTGCGGGTGGGGCCGCCATAGACCGCGGCCTCGGTCGCGGCGCCGATGCCGCCTTCGGGGCTGGTGGTGCGACCAAAGGTGACGACGCCGGTGGCGCGGATGCGGTCATAGATCGCGCTGTCATAACTGTAGCGGGTGTCCGCAAACAAGCGCGAGCCATTGTGCGAGGGGAAATCCATCGCTTCGCAGCCGAGGTCCTTCAACAAGAAGGGCACGCCGCGGAACGGGCCCGGTGGCAGGCCGCGGGCGATGGCGGCGCGTGCTGCGGCCTCTTGCACCAGCACGACGGCGTTCAGGGCCGGGTTGTCGCGATCAACGGCGGCAAGGGCCCTATCCAGCAGTTCGGTAGGACTGATCTGGCGGCTGGCGACCAGGGCAGCCTGTTCTGTGGCGTCGAGGGCGGCAAGGTTTTCGGCGGTGGCGTCGTGGTGGGTGGGGTCTGGCATGGCGCGGCTCCAAAGGGCGGTCGGGGGATGGTGGGCGCGGGCGCGGGCGGCGTCCCGTTCACTTGCGCCCTGCCGTGTCGCTTTCGGTCGGGCTGCGCATGATGAGGACCGCAAGCGACGTCAGCCTGCTGTGTCGGCACCCACAAAGGCGATCAGGGTCAACCGTCACCACCGCATTGCGATGCGGTTGCTGAAGACGACCCAACGCGGATTCCGGTCGGGGCGCATTGGGCGCTCGCCGCAAGGTCCGGTATGGGTCTGAACGGGGACTTCTGACCGTTGGCAACGATCCATGTGGCTGCGCGGGCCCTATTCGGATTTCGTCGTGATCAGGATATCTTGCAGCAGTGTTCCGTCATTGTCGAAAATCAAAATCCGGTTGTCGTTGGTGACGATGGCAATCCAGCCGGTGCCCATGGTGACGGCCTGTGCCGTGATGCCGGCGGGCAGGATCAGGCCTGCCGGCAGGCCCGGCGCAGGGCTGACCTGTTGCAGGCTAGTGACAAGCACCGCGACCACGGTTATGACGCCCAGAATCATTGTGATGGTCAGCACCGTCACCAAGGTCTTTAGAAATCGCAGCGAGGGTGGCAGCCCTGGCGCGCCCAGCGGAGTTTCGGTCATGGCCCAGATTTCCTTGTCTGATCGCGCGCCGTTTGCGGAGATGCTGGCCCTGACCATCGGCCCGGATGCCCCTCCGCGCCTTGATAGGGCGCTTGCAGCCCTTGTGCCAGAGGAGGCGGCCCTGTCGCGCAGCCGTTTGATGCGGTTGATTGTCAATGGCGCGGTGTCGTGCTGTGGGGTGGCCGTGCTGGACCCCAGGTCCAAGGTGGTCGAGGGGCAGGTTTATACCCTGCGGCTGGACCTTGCGGCGGATGTGGAAACGCTGGCCGAGGATATTGCGCTGTCGGTGGTGTATGAGGATGGCGATCTGATCGTGATCGACAAACCGGCGGGGATGGTCGTGCATCCGGCCCCCGGCAGCCCGACCGGCACGCTGGTCAACGCCTTGCTGGCGCATTGCGGCGACACGCTGTCGGGCATCGGGGGCGAGCGGCGGCCCGGCATCGTGCACCGCATCGACAAGGATACGACCGGCCTGCTGGTGGTGGCCAAATCGGACCGCGCGCATCATGGTCTGGCCGCGCAGTTCGAGGAACACACGGTCAACCGCCGCTATCTGGCGTTGGTGCATGGTGTGCCGCTGCCCAGCGATCCGCGCATCAGGGGGTTGAAGGGGGTCAGTTTCGAGCCGGGCGGCATCCTGAAGATCGCCACCCATCTGGCACGGCACAAGACCGACCGGCAGCGGCAGGCCGTGGTCTGGGAGCAGGGCCGACATGCCATCACACGGGCGCGGACGATCGAAAACTTTTCGGACGGTGCGGCGCTGGTGGAATGCTGGTTGGAAACCGGGCGGACGCATCAGATCCGGGTGCATTTGGCCTATGTCGGCCATGGCCTGGTGGGGGATCAGACCTATGGCGGCAAAAAGCGGCTGTCGCCCAAGCTGTTTGGTGCGGCAGCGGATATGGGCAATGCGTTTCCCCGGCAGGCGCTGCATGCCGCGACTTTGGGATTTGTGCATCCCGTGACGGGCGAGCGGATGGAGTTCTCATCGTCGCTGCCGGGTGATCTGACCGAACTGATGGCGGCTTTGCGCGGCTAGCGAGCAGGCCGGCTGCCGTGTGGGGGCGGGGATTAGGGCCGCGCGGCTGATGCCGACCGGGCGACGGACCCTGGCGAAGTCCAAGGGCTTGATCTGACGTGGCAGGCGGGTGAATGTGGGGCGGATTTGTCGCCAATGGTGAACGGCCCATGACTGTTGCGTCTGCCCCGAATGATCCCGACCGAAAAGCAGCGGATTGGGGATTCGCCGCCACGATACTGCTGTTGATCGCGGTGGGCGTGGCGGTTGCCGTGGGGATGGGGCGCAGCACGGCGGCGGTCGTGGTGATCTTTCCGCTGATCCTGACAGTGA
>JBAXXO010000120.1:0-9678 GCA_037127855.1 Alphaproteobacteria bacterium | reverse complement strand
ATCTCGAACTATTGGCGTGAGGGCGAGGCCATTCGGCTGAACCTGGCGCCTGGGCGCGATATGGCAGGCTGGTTGCGGGCGTCCAAGGCGGCACGTGGACGACAGGCCTTGCGGGCCGCCCTGACCGAGGTGCTGCCCGAGCGGTTGGCGCGGCATGTTGCCGAGGTTTCAGGTTTGGAGGGGCCGATGGCGGGCTTGTCTGCGACCGCATTGCAGGCGGTGGCGGCGCGCCTGCACGACTGGGTACTGGTGCCGGTGGGCAGCGAGGGCTACCGAACGGCCGAGGTCACCTTGGGCGGCGTCGATACCCAGGCGTTGGACGGGCGGCGGATGGAGGCGCGGGCGGTGCCGGGTTTGTATTTCGTGGGCGAAGTCGTGGACGTCACGGGGTGGCTGGGGGGCTACAACTTTCAGTGGGCCTGGTCCTCGGGTTGGGTCGCGGGGCAGGTGATCTGAAGTTGTGTCTGGGTTTAGCAAGAACGGGGTTAAGCAAGAACGGGGTTTAGCAAGAATGAGTATTTGAACCAGCATGAAGGGGGCAGGGCTGTAAGCGTGGGCGGTGCGCGGGCCGGGCGATGGTCGCGGCTGTCAGGGGCGCAGGGGATTTGCCTTGGCCAGATGATCGAAGTGCATAAGGCTTTCGATCAACCCTTTCATGTCGCGCAAATAGACCATGTTCGGGCCGTCTGACGGCGCGCTATCTGGGTCTTGATGGGTTTCGATGAAGACCCCGGCAATGCCGATCGCCACGGCGCAGCGTGCCATCACGGGGGCGAATTCGCGCTGGCCGCCCGTCTTGTCGCCAAGGCCGCCTGGTTGCTGAACAGAATGGGTAGCGTCCATGATCACAGGGTAGCCTGTGCGCGCCATGATTGGCAGGCTGCGCATGTCGGCGATCAGCGTGTTGTAGCCGAAACTGACGCCGCGTTCGGTCAGCAGGATGCTTTCGTTACCTGTCGATGCGACTTTGGCTGCAACATTCGCCATGCTTTCGGGCGCCAGAAACTGACCCTTCTTGATGTTCACTACGGCGCCCGTCTCGCCCGCCGCGACAAGCAGGTCGGTCTGGCGGCACAGAAAGGCCGGGATCTGGATCACATCCACCACCTCAGCCGCCATGCGCGCCTGATCGATGTCATGCACATCGGTCAGAACCGGCATCCCCATGGCGCGGACCGACTGCAAGATCTGCAACCCCTGTTCCAGACCAAGGCCGCGCTGGCCCTTGAGCGCGGTGCGGTTGGCCTTGTCATAGCTTGCCTTGAACACATATTGCGCGCCGGCCGCGGCACAAAGTTCGGCCATATGGCCGGCAATCATCTGGGCATGGGTCAGACTTTCCAGCTGGCACGGGCCGGCTATGACCAGAAGGGGGCGGTCGTTCGAAACAGTCAGACCACCGATTTTCACGTCTTTCATTGGGCTTGGCGTCCGTTCTTGATGTTTTGGCACAGGCTTAACTTGACACCTGTTCGCGCAGGATTGCGATGGTCATCGAGATCATCAGGTAGATCGCGCCAAAGATCAACAGGACCACCAACGTATTTTCAAAGGCCAGCGGGTAACTGGGATCATCGGGCGCCACAGGTTGCACGGCCACCGACAAATAGCGCGTCTGGCGGTTGGCCTCGATCCGCGAAGTTTCCATCGCACCAGTTGCCTGTGCCAGCATCATTTGCCGCGTGGTGACATCGGCGCTTGCCATCAGCAATTCGCTTTGCACCGTGGCAATCGAGGGGCTATCGGCCGAGTTCTCGGTCAGTTTCAGCCGCAGTTGTGCCACCTGATGCTCTAGCGTGGCGATGCGGGACTTGACCGGGTCCATCCGGGCCTGATTGGGCTGCGGATTGGCCATCATCTGGGCCAGTGAGAGTCTTTCCTGCATCAGTTGCCCGTCCAACGTGCCGATCTGCCCGGTGATCAGACCCGCCTCGGCCTCAGGGCTGAAGGTTTTGAACTTTTGCTGCAATTCCACCAGATGGCGCTGCGCCACTTCCAGCTTTTGCTGTGCGTCTTCGAAACTGGCACGCGCGCTAAGCTCTTGGTCGGTGCGCAGGCGGGCTGTCATCTGATCGACGCGAGTTTCGGCATATTTCAGAAGGGCTTTGGAAAACTCGACCGCCTTTTGTGGCGTGGTGGCCGATACCTCCATCTTGATGTTGCCCTCGGTCGGGTCATAAGAGATCTTCACCACCTTCTTGAACAGGACGTAAGAGGCGGAATTGTTGGCATCGGGGGCCAGCCGCTGGACCGGGTCGATCGAGGGGTCTTGAAAATGCTGCTTGAAGCCGGAATCCTTATCCAGCATCGCCATGACATCTTGCGATTGCAGATAGCCCTGCACGGTCACGGAATCCTGTGAGGTGGCGAAGGTAGTGCCGGAAAACAAGCTGGAGATCTGGGCGGCGGCGTTGGCCTGCTGGATCACGAACTCGGTGCGGGTTGAATAAAGCGGGGTTGCGACCATGGTATAGTACCAGCCCGCGACAGCAGTGGGCAACAGCACGAAAACTGCGATCTTGGACCACATCAGCGCCAGTTTGCGCCGCCTGCGGGCGACGATTTCGGTCTGGATTCGGCGTACTTCGGCGCCGTGGTTCTGTTCGGCACGCTGTTCGGTCGAGGGCAGGGCGGCGGGCTTTGCCCTCTGGGGCACGCGGGGAAGGTCGGATGCCATCGACAGTGCGCGCGACACCGGTCCCGAACCAGCCGGACGGAGGCCCGCCGGGGTGATCTGATCAGCAACGTCGTCATCGTCGCCGCTGACCAGTTCCAGCAGGGCCGAACGTTGGAACGAGTTGATGCCAGCCTTGCGCAGCAGGCGCACGGCGTCGAAATCCGACGTGGCGGTAAGCGCGTGTTTCTGTGCCAGACGCCGGGCCATGCGCAAATGACGACTGGTCAGACCCTCTTGCCTAATGGTGTCCAGTTCGGCCCCGAAGGCGCCCTTGTCGCTGAAAGGCAAGGTGGCACCCATGCCGGCGGGGTCAGCCCGGTCGGAATTGGCGCGGTTGGAATCATCTGGGACCGGGCGCAAGAAGCTTTGGTTGCCAAAGCCATCGTCATCCTCGGACGACATGAAGGCATTGTCGGGAATGTGCCGCCCCGTTTGCTGTACGGCCGGCCGGGTCGGCTCCGCCGCTGGGCGCGACGCCACTGGTTCGGGCTTGCGGATGTGACAGCGGCTAAGCTTGGTTTTCATAGTCATAAAGCTGTTTCGCTTCTTCGAGGGTTTCGAACATGTACAATTGGCCATTGCGCAAAACGGCGGCAGAGCGGCAGAATTTTTCCAGTGTCTTGGGCTGGTGCGACACGACGATGATCGTGGCCCGGGCAAGACGCTCGCGCAGGATACCGCCAGCCTTGCGGTTGAACTCGACATCCGTGGACGAGGGCATGCCTTCGTCGATCAGATAGATGTCAAACTCCAGCGCCAGCATCAGCGCGAAGTTGAAGCGTGATCGCATCCCGGACGAATAGGTCCCGACGGGGCGGTCAAAATACTCTTCAACGCCGCAAAGCCAGCGGCAGAAACCTTCAACGTAATCGGGGTCGAGGCCGTAAAGGCGGGCAATGTAGCGGGCGTTTTCAGTGGCGCTGTGCTTGGCCACAACGCCGCCCATGAAGCCCAGCGGAAACGAGATACGCGAGGTGCGGCGGATTCTGCCTTCGTCGGCTTTTTCAAGGCCGGCCATCATGTTGATGATCGTGGTCTTTCCTGTGCCGTTGCGGGCCAGAATGCCAAGGGAATTGCCAAGTTCGACCTTGAACGAGGCACAGTCCAGGATGACTTTGCGCCTTTTGCCCGTCCAGAAAGATTTGCTGACTTGCGTGAATTCAATCATGCCAGCCCGCCTTGAGTGCAATATCTGCCGTGCCTGCACGCCTCACATGCCTGCCTGGCAGAATGGCGTCTCCGTCGCGTTGTGGCATGCGCTGCGTCCGCCTTGCTGCTGCCGTTGGGCCGTTCTGATCGTAGTGTATTGCACCCTGGTTAACGTCCTGTGCACGGACCACGGCGAAGGTGGTGTGTCCGTGCCCGGTACTTTAGGGCAGTCCAATCGGGCAGGAGTGTTCGTGCGCCTCAGACCAGCCAGCGAGGCGCAACGGGTCGAACGGATGGTATTCAGGATTGGCGCTGTCGGCTGGTCAGGCGCGACACCAGCAGGGCTGCCGGACCAGCGGCAAGGCTGAGGGCAAGGCCAAGGCGGGCGGCCTCTGCCAATTCGCCGCCAGGCAAAGCAATGTCCGCCGCCAGCACCGGTACGCTAAAGCCGCTTCCCGCGATGATGGCGATCATAACGAGGTCGGACAGCACGATTCCGGGGGGAAGGGCGCGGCCCGCGATGGCACCCGCGATCAGCGAACCGGCAAGGATGCCCAGCGGTTTGCCCAGCCACAATGCGGCCAGAACCGATCCGGTGGTGGGGGCCAGAGCCTGAAAATCGATGCCGCCGCGGGTCAGGCCGAACAGGAAAAGGATAAAGGGCAGCAGGCGTCCGATGATATGGGCCAGTTGGTTCAGGGGGTCGTGCAGATATTCCTCGGCTTCAGCGAACAGTCCAAAGCTGCGTTCGGCATGGGGGATGATCGGGATTAGGGGCAGCAGGCCCAGCGTGGCGGGCAGGCCCGACAGCGCAACACCAGTCCAGCACAGCAGCCCGGCCACAGTATAGGGCCACAGCATTCGCGCCCTTTGGTGCTGGCGTTCCGTGGCGCGCGGATGTGCGAGACGGCCAAAGCCCGCCCAGGTCACCGCCAAAGCCACAGAGGGCAGGATCAGCCACATCGGGCGGATAGTGGCCTGCGGGTTCGCAAGGCCGGTCAGCAACAGGCCCAGTATGTCCAAGGCAATGGTGATCAGCAGCAACAGATGCAGGGCTGGATGATTGCGCCCGAACACGGCGCGCCCCATCACATAACACAGGATCACGTCCGACCCGATCGGTACAGTCCAGCCGGTGGCAAATCCCGCCTCATCGACGCGAACGAACTGGGCTGAAAAGATCAGCCACCCCGCCGAAGCCCCGACAAGGCCACCCAGCACCGCCCCCAGTGGCATCGCGGCCTTCGCACGCCCGGCCAGCGCGCCGCGTGCCAGTACAACAGCCTCCCATAGCTCCTTTCCGATAAAGAACAAAAACAGGGGCATCAGGCCGTCAGACACCAGCGACATCGGCGTCAGGGCAAGGCTGGTCATGCCGGTCCAGTCGGGGAGAGTCAGGTCGAAAAGACGAAACTCGATGGCGTCATAATAGGCGGCAGGGGCGAGATTGACCCAAGCCGTGGCAAGCGTCACGCCACATAGCAGGGCAAGTGCGAACTGGCCTACAAATCGTGAGACACGGTACATGGTCTGATGCTCGCCCTTTGTGACCTTGTCGCATCCTTTCCGGGTTGGGCGGAACATGCAACGGGGCATCGGTTGGCGTGGCGGCGTCGACCGGTCTGCGCATGTGCCGCGACAGGGGTTGGGGTTGCTTTGGGTGGCGACATAAGGCGACTGAGACAAGGCGGCGGAACGGCTGCGCCGGATGCAGGACAGGTCGCAGGTCGTGTCGGCGATAATGCCGGCAGTGAACCTTTGCTGTCGGCAATCGACACGCGCGGGCCCCACGTTTCACACTTGATGGTGGCGGCTGGTCGCTTTACCGACGCAGTCATGTGGAAAGGACGCGGCCTTGCCAAGACGTGGCCGCGCTGAGAGACGGAGTCAGGATGATCACGGACCTCGACAAGGCCTATCAGGGGTTGCTTACGGGTGGCGACGCGGGTGGACTGGCCTTTTACCGCGCGCTGGCCGATGCGGAGTTGTTCTTGGTCCTGACCAAAGAGCCGCAAGACGCGGCATTGACCCCTCGCGTCCTTGATCTTAGCGACGGGCCGATGCTGCTGGTCTTCGACAACGAAGAGCGATTGGCAGAATTTGCTGACGGGCCCGTTGCCTATGCGGCACTGCCGGGCCGGGTGATCGCAGGGCAGATACTGGGTCAGGGGCTGTCGCTGGGGCTCAATCTGGGCTCGGGTGCGGGGTCAGAGGTGATCTTGCCGCCCGATGCGGTGACATGGCTGATGCAGATGCTGGAACAGCCCCCGGCCCAGCAACTGCTGGCGCAGGTGCTGCGATTCGAGGCACCCTTGGTGCCGCAAACCGTGTTGACAGCCTTGGGGGCGGTGCTGGCGCAGGGTGTGGCGCAGGCGGGGTTGCTGGCGGCTGTGGTCTATGACAACGGTCGGCATGGGGTGATGCTCGCGCTGACCGGGGTGGCCGCCGCCGACGAGGCGCGCGTGGCGCATGCCGTGACCGAGGCGCTGGCCTTTTCGGGTTTGGAGGCGTCTGTGCTGGATGTGGTCTTTGTCCAGCCCCGTGATGTGATTCTGGCGCGGATGGCAGGGGTCGCGCTGGTCTTCGAGGCCGAGGTCTTGCCGGCCCCGGTCACGGAACCTGCGGCCGAGGGCAGCGACCGGCTCCGTCCCCCCATCCTGCGATGAGGCCCGGTTTGCGGCGCATCAGGCAAGCTGACGCGCGGTCGCGCCCCCCTGAAGCGAGCCTGCGCGCAACCGTCCCTAGGCTTACAGGGCGTCAGAGTTTTGGGGTATTATCATACCACATGTTTTAAACATATGATTTTAAAGTATTAAAACTTTGTGTCGGCTCTTGACCTGATAGGGTAACTCAGCGATAAGCCGCCATCCGAGTTCCGGGTGGGCTGCCTTTTGCTGGTGTTCCGCCTTTCAGCCATAGGTCTAAACATGAAAACCTTTACCGCAACGCCTGCGGATATCGACAAGAAGTGGATCCTGATCGACGCCGAAGGCGTGGTCCTGGGCCGCCTTGCCTCGATTGCCGCCACGATCCTGCGTGGCAAGAACAAGCCGACCTTCACGCCGCACATGGACATGGGCGACAATGTGATCGTCATCAATGCCGACAAGGTGCAGATGACCGGCAACAAGCGCAAGGACAAGAAGTATTACTGGCACACCGGCCATCCGGGCGGCATCAAGTTCCGCACGGCAGCACAGGTGCTTGACGGCGCGCATCCCGAGCGTGTGGTGGAAAAAGCGATCGAGCGTATGATCAGCCGCAACCGTCTGGGCGCGGTACAGATGACCAATTTGCGCGTCTATGCCGGTGCCGCCCACCCGCATGAAGCCCAACAGCCGACTGTCCTGGACGTGGCTGCGATGAACCCGAAGAATACCCGGAGCGCATGAGCATGTCGGACATCAAATCCCTCGACGATCTGAAATCGGCCGTCGGCGCCGCCGCACCCGTTGCGGCCGCAGCCCCCGTGCGCGTGGCCGTGCGCGACAAGCTGGGCCGCGCCTATGCGACCGGCAAGCGCAAGAATGCGATTGCGCGCGTCTGGATCAAGCCCGGCTCGGGCAAGGTCATGGTCAATGGCAAGACAATGAAGGAATACTTCGCCCGCCCGGTTCTGCAGATGATTCTGGCACAGGCCTTTACCGTCGCCAATGTCGAAGGCCAGTTCGACGTGATGGCCACCGTCAAGGGCGGTGGACTGTCGGGTCAGGCCGGCGCGGTCAAGCATGGCGTGTCCAAGGCGCTGCAACTGTACGAACCCGCACTTCGCCCCGCGCTGAAGGCGGCAGGCTTTCTGACCCGCGACAGCCGCGTGGTGGAACGCAAGAAATACGGCAAGGCCAAGGCGCGCAAGAGCTTCCAGTTCTCCAAGCGCTGACCACGTGTCAACCTGTCCAGACGGCCCGCCCTTGCAGCGGGCCGTTTTGGTTTTTGGCGGGGGGTGGACGTGTCACGGGACATGACGGCGATCACGGGGCGGTCACCCGTTTGTGATCTGAACAGCCAATGATGAGATTGGACAGGCAGGATTCGTCTATGTAACCTTGGGTCAAGATGGATGTGAAATTTTAGAAAGGATCGTGTCATGCCTGTAACCCAAGATTTCATCGTCAATTCCACCCCGGTCGGCTGGATTTATAATCCTCTTGCGCCGACGGTCGCCACTTTGGCTGATGGCAGGGCACTGGTAGTCTGGCTCAGCGTGTCACCAGACATCCAAAGTGATAATAAAGACTCCGAAATCCGCGCGCGGTGGTTCAATGCTGATGGTACCCCGGCGGGCGACGACTTTGTGGTCAACACAACGCAGGAAGGCTTTCAATTTGCGCCCTCGGCCGCGGCCATGGCAGATGGCAGGGTAATCGTCACCTGGGATAGCGAGGGCAGCCTGCGCGGCATCTTTCTGGACCCCGACGCACCGGGTACCACGACCGATTTTGAGCTGGACGCGCGAGAGGGGGAATTTCAACTGTCCTCTGGTGCCCGGATGATACACGAGCACCATGTGACGGCGCTGTCGGACGGTCGCTTCTTTGTGGTCTGGGAAAGCAATAATGGTGCGGACGGCGAAACCATTGACAATGGTTATTTTTTGGATGGCTTTTGTGTGCAGGGCCGGTTCTTTGCCGCAGATGGCACAGCGCTCGGCGACACTATGGTGCTGAACGCGACCACGATTGGTCGTCAGTATCACCCGGACGTTACAGAATTGTCCGATGGCTGCATCCTTGTGACATTTTGCAACGATGACAATAGCAGCGTCTTGGCCCGGGTGATCTTGGCGGATGGCAGTCTGCAAGACCAGGATGTGCAGTTGAACACCATGACCGATGTCGATTATGAATCTGGCGTTGTCGCGGCTTTGGCGGATGGGCGCGCGGTGGCGGTTTGGTACGACGAGGTTTCGGGTAGCGATCAAAAAGAGGGTTATATCCGCGCGCACGTCATCGGTGCCGATGGTCTGCCCGAAGGTGATGATTTTGTCGTCAGTGAAACTTTCGCCAAAATAAAAGGCAACGGGTCCCTTCCCGCGATCACGGCGCTGGCGGATGGTGGGGCATTGGTGGTCTGGCAAGACGAGAATCGTAAACTGCTCGGGCATTTGCTGAATGCCGATGGCCAGCCGGTCTCAGTCGACTTTGTGATCGGTTCGAACCCGGGATACAGGTCTTCCTCGCAGACAGTGGAAGCGTTGGCGGATGGCCGGGTTCTGGTCAGCTGGGACAGTAGCGAGGACTGGAACGAGGAATCGGGGCCGGCGAGAGTGATAAAGGGCGTGTACTTTACGCCCGAGATGGGGGGTGACGGTGCGGATGCGATGGCGGGCACCGCTGGCCTGGATGTGATGATGGGCCTTGGCGGCAATGACGTTCTGACCGGGGGTATGGGCGATGACAGTCAGATGGGCGGCACCGGGCAGGACAAGCTGCTGGGTGGCACCGGTGATGATCTGATGGTAGGCGAGAATGGCGCGGATGTGCTGAACGGTGGGCGTGGTGAAGATCTGCTGAACGGCGGCGCGGCCCGTGACGTGCTGAACGGCGGCGCTGGCGAAGATGTCCTGACCGGCGGTGCGGGACGTGACATCCTGACCGGCGGCAGCGGCGCTGACACATTTTTCTTCGATATGGGTTTTGGCCGCGACAAGATCATGGATTTCAGCGACGGGGACATGCTGCAGATCAGTGATGAGATGTGGTCGGGCACCGCAGAATCCCTGATTGCCGATCACGCGTGGGTCACCGACGACGGCGTGATGATCGATCTTTGTGGCGGCGAGCGTATCTCGCTGGTCGGACTTACCACTCTGGATGGTCTGGCGGACGCGATCACCTTCCTGTAACCCGCCG
>JBAXXO010000119.1:0-9679 GCA_037127855.1 Alphaproteobacteria bacterium | reverse complement strand
CGGCCAGACCGGCCTCAACACCGCCCTCGCCCTCGCCGACATGGGCGTGCTCGACAGGTTCAATGTCGAACTGATCGGCGCCAAACGCAACGCCATAGAAATGGCCGAAGATCGCAAACTCTTTCGCGAGGCGATGGAGCGCATCGGCCTTGAAAACCCCAAGGCCACCATCATCGCCGCCCCCAAACTGCCCTCGGGCAAATACGACATCGCCGCCGGTGTGCGCGAGGCCATCGCCGCCATAGATTATGTCGGCCTGCCTGCCATCATCCGACCCGCGTTCACCCTCGGCGGCACCGGCGGCGGCGTCGCCTACAACCGTGACGACTATGAGGCCATCGTGAAATCCGGCCTCGAAGCCTCGCCCGTGGCGCAGGTGCTTGTCGATCAATCCCTGCTCGGCTGGAAAGAGTTCGAGATGGAGGTTGTCCGCGACAAGGCCGACAACGCCATCATCGTCTGCGCCATCGAAAATGTCGATCCGATGGGCGTACATACCGGCGACAGCATCACCGTGGCGCCCGCCTTGACCCTGACCGACAAGGAATACCAGATCATGCGCAACGGCTCGATCGCCGTGCTGCGCGAAATCGGCGTCGAAACCGGCGGCTCCAACGTCCAATGGGCCATCAATCCCGCCGATGGCCGCATGGTCGTGATCGAGATGAACCCCCGCGTGTCGCGCTCCTCCGCCCTCGCCTCCAAGGCCACCGGCTTTCCCATCGCAAAGATTGCCGCCAAACTGGCCGTGGGCTATACGCTCGACGAACTCGACAACGACATAACCAAGGTCACGCCCGCTTCGTTCGAGCCCTCCATCGACTATGTCGTGACCAAGATCCCGCGTTTTGCTTTTGAAAAATTCCCTGGTGCCGTTCCCAACCTGACCACAGCCATGAAGTCAGTGGGCGAAGTGATGGCGATTGGCCGCACCATACACGAATCGATGCAAAAGGCTTTGGCCAGCCTGGAAACCGGCCTGACAGGCTTTGACGAAATCGCCATACCCGGTGTTTCAGGATTGGGTATTCCCGACCGCGCCGCCATCACCAAGGCGCTGTCGCAGGCCACCCCCGACCGTCTGCGGGTTATCGCCCAAGCCATGCGCCACGGCATGGCCGACGATGACATCAACGCCATCACCTCTTTCGATCCGTGGTTCCTCGCCCGCATCCGCGAGATCATCGATACAGAGGCCGACATACGCGCCAGGGGCTTGCCGCTGAAGGCAGACGGACTGCGCAAACTCAAGATGATGGGCTTTACCGACGCTCGCCTTGCCAATCTGACCGGCCGCGACGAAGGCCAGATTCGTCGCGCACGCCGCAATCTCGGCGTCAAGGCCGTGTTCAAACGCATTGACACCTGCGCCGCCGAATTCGAGGCACAGACCCCCTACATGTATTCCACCTACGAATCGCCCGCCATGGGCGATGTCGAATGCGAGGCGCGCCCGTCGAATGCCAAAAAGGTCGTCATCCTCGGC
Organism: Alphaproteobacteria bacterium; assembly: GCA_037127855.1. Classification (GTDB taxonomy): domain Bacteria; phylum Pseudomonadota; class Alphaproteobacteria; order Rhodobacterales; family Rhodobacteraceae; genus Stagnihabitans. Next base: position 8,193 of record JBAXXO010000119.1, on the reverse strand, counting down.
GGCGGTCCCAACCGCATCGGGCAAGGTATCGAGTTTGACTATTGTTGCTGCCATGCCTGCTATGCCCTGACCGCTGCCGGCTATGAGACGATCATGATCAACTGCAATCCTGAAACCGTCAGTACTGATTACGACACCTCGGACCGGCTTTATTTTGAACCGCTCACCCTTGAACATGTTCTGGAAATCCTGCGCGTCGAACAGGACAACGGCACCCTGCACGGAATCATCGTGCAATTTGGCGGTCAGACCCCGCTGAAACTGGCGCAGGCCCTGGCGAACGAGGGCATCCCGATCCTTGGCACCACCCCCGACGCCATCGACTTGGCCGAGGACCGCGAGCGTTTCCAGCAATTGCTGCACCGGCTGAACCTCAAGCAACCCCATAATGGCACCGCCCGCAGCCGGGACGAGGCGTTCCGGGTCGCCGCCGATGTCGGCTACCCGCTCGTCATCCGGCCGTCCTTTGTGCTGGGCGGTCGTGCCATGGAAATCATCCGCGACGATGCGCAGCTTGAACGCTACATCACCACCGCCGTGCAGGTGTCTGGCACCTCGCCCGTGCTGCTCGACAGCTATCTGTCCGGCGCGATCGAGGTTGATGTCGATGCCCTGTCCGACGGCAAAGCGGTCCATGTCGCGGGAATCATGGAACATATCGAAGAGGCGGGCGTTCATTCCGGCGATTCCGCCTGCTGCCTGCCGCCACATTCCCTGTCAGTCGAAACGGTCGGCGAACTGAAAAAGCAAACAGTCCAGATGGCCCTTGCCCTGAACGTGGTCGGCCTGATGAACGTGCAATTCGCCATCAAGGACGGCGTGATCTACGTGCTCGAGGTCAACCCCCGCGCCAGTCGCACCGTGCCCTTCGTCGCCAAGGCGACCGACAGCGCCATCGCCTCCATCGCCGCCCGTCTGATGGCCGGTGAACCCCTGTCCAACTTTCCCATGCGCCCGCCCTATGCGCAGGGCGTCGGCCCCGACACCCCGCTGCCGCTGGCCAATCCCATGACCCTGGCCGACCCGATCACCCCGTGGTTCAGCGTCAAAGAGGCTGTTCTGCCCTTTGCCCGCTTCCCCGGCGTCGACCCGGTGCTTGGCCCCGAGATGCGCTCGACCGGCGAGGTGATGGGATGGGACCGCACCTTTGCGCTCGCCTTTCTCAAGGCCCAGATGGGCGCGGGCGTCACCCTGCCCCTGTCGGGCCGGGCCTTTGTGTCGATCAAGGACATGGACAAGACCGCCGCCTTTGCCGCGGCTATGCGCAGCCTTTTGTCCATGGGCTTTGAACTGGTCGCAACGCGTGGCACCGCCGCTTGGCTGACCGGGGCAGGTGTGGCCACGACGCCGGTCAACAAGGTTTACGAAGGCCGCCCCAACATTGTGGACCGGCTGAAAGACAATGACATCGCCCTGGTGATGAACACGACCGAGGGCACGCAGGCGATCAACGACAGCCGCGACATCCGCCGCGTGGCCCTGATGGACAAGATCCCCTATTTCACCACCGCGGCCGCAGCGATTGCCGTAGTGGCCGCGATGAAGGCGCGGGGCGAGGGGTATGGGGTCAGGACGTTGCAGGGCTAGTCCGCGCAGGTTGGGCAGGGCGGCCTTGGGTAGGTTTGGGGTCGAAGACTTGACAGGCGGGCGCCGTTTGCCAAGTCGTTGTGGACGCTGAGTTAATCAAGGACTGTTCTGGCGAAAATGGCACCTACAATCGGCCTACAAACCACCTACTTTGCCTCTATATGACATCCTGCAGCGGGGTCGTTAACCAAATTCCTGTCCCGGCCTGCACATGCGTCAGTTTTGCAAGGCCGAGACGATGTCAGTCATGACGCGGGCCGAGGGCATCGGCACGACGAGGTCCACCGTTTCGGGCAGTTTGGCGACCGTGATCAGTTTGGGGTCATTGTTGACCCCGATCAGGCCAGTGCGAAAGCCATGTTCGGACCAGGCGATCTGCTGCAGGTCTGGGTCAATCAACGCCTCGGCCAAGCGTTTGCAGGCGGGTGTCAGGGAAATCAGCGGGTGCGAGGCAAAGATGGTGGGTTCGGGATAGATCACCTTGATCTTGGACTTGATCAAATCGGCATATCGCTGGTTCTCGGTGACGAATTCGACCAGTTGGTTTTCATAGCCGATAATGATCGGACGTGCACCCATGCCCTGTTTCAGAAAATTCTCGAACAGATCGCCCGAGGACGCCTCCATGAACCCCATCGAGGCAAAGTAGGCTTTCAACTGTGGCAGCAGGGCGGGCAGGTCGGTCTCGGTCGGGGTGGTGCCGTTGTCAAAGGCGGTGGCAAGCAGGGCAGACCAGATCAGGCCGGAATTGCTTTTGATCGGGTCGGTCGAGGTGATCTTGAAGGGGCCGTAGATGTTCAGACCCAGATCCTCTTTCCAGCGTTTGCCGCTGGTGATCAGCCGGCCCATGGCCGAAACATCGGCCAACAAGGTGCCATCTGGGCCGGCGTGGATCAGGCCGGCCTTGGTCAGGGCAGTGGCAACATCGGCCCAGGCATACATCACGATGGGCGAGTTGAAGATCGTCTCGTCCGTCAGCACCGATTTGCCTGCGGCGCGGGCCATTTCGACCGATACGGCGTTGGAAGGCCAAAGACAGTCCTTGGCCGTGGTGTCGAGGGTCGTGACCATCTCGACCGATCCGGCACGGGTGGCGTCGAGGCTGATCTTGTAGCGATCCTTGATGATGCTGGCGACCTTGGGGTTGGCCAGCAGCGCCGTTTTCTCGCCCCCCACAAAGATCGAGACGTTGACGGGCGCGCGGGGCGAGACCCGTTGCAACATGCCCGCAAGATCAAATTGCGTGAGGCCGACCGCAATGGCGGCCACGATGCCCAACAAAACCAGTCCCAGAATTGTACGGTTCATCGGGCCCTCATACGCGTTTGAGCTGGAATTGCAGGGCAGAGACCTGAGCCTCGAGTGCCGCAAAGTCATTTTCGATACAGGCTTGGTCGATCTTTTGCACGACGGGAACAAAGCCTTTGATCATGCTGCCCAATTCGGCCAGCCGGGCAGAATTGTCGTCTTGGGCCAGTTTGGCGAGTGAGATGTAGGATTCGACGGTGCCGACGATCATGGGCAGGAAATAGGAAATGAACTGGCGGGTCTGGCGATAGTCGCGCGGGTCGGCCTTGATCAACGCGCGGATCGAGGCGAGGTGGCGCGACAGATCGGGCAGGTCAAGCGCATTGTCCTTGGGGGCGGCCTTGGCGGCGGCATCGAGGCGGGTGATGGCGGCGGTCAGGGCGGCAGAGGCGCGCGCAATATCCTCGGCCGAGACCTGGTCGCTGACCATGACCTCATCCAAAGGGGGGCGGCGGGGGATCAACAACAGCAGGGCGAAATAGACCACCGCTGACAAGCCGAGGGCTGCCCACCAGACCAGCGAGGCCGGGAAGAACAGTGCCAGGAACACGCCCGAGGCGACCAGGGCGGCGATGATCTGGCGCGGACCGTCCGAAATCTGCATCAGTTATAGCCCTTGGCCTGGCGCAAGGCACCGGCAAGGTCATCGCCGGCGGTGAACAGACGGCCGATGCTTGTGTCGGTGAGGGCGGTCAGTTGCGACATGTCAGCTTCGCCAAAGGCGATGGCGTGGATCGGGATGTCCTTGCCAAAACTGCTCTGGTCGCGGGTCTGGTTGAAATAGTCGAAATTCATCATGTCAGAGGCGCCGTCGGTCATCGCCACAATGGCGGGCAGATAGGTCAACAGCGTGCCGTCATCCTTGTAGGGTTGCAAAGTACTGATCGCTTCGCCCAAGGCACCGTACAGATCGGTGCCACCACCGGCCTGCAAGGCGTCGACCTGTGCCAGGGCTGCGGCCAGATCGGCCTCAGCATTGCCCTTGACGATGATGGGTTGGCCGACGGTGTCGCTGAACGGAATGATGATGGTCACGTCGCGCTGCGAGGGTTGCAAGAAGTTGACCGCCGCTTGCCGTTTGTCAAGCAGCAAGCCCATGGCCTGCTTGAGTTTCAAGATCGGGTCGCCGCCCATCGAGCCCGAGACGTCCAGCACCCAGACGGTCAGCGAGGGTTTGCGCAATTCAGTCTGATAGAGCGACAGTGCCTCGGCGATCACGTCGGTGGCGGGGGTTGGCACGGGTGCGATCTGGCGGGACAAGTCGGCACCCCAGTCAGCGTTCCAGACGGCGGGGTTGGGCGATTGCGCCTCGATCCCGATCAGGCCGGAGCGGCGGCCGAGGTCGGACAGGGTCTGCTGGGTGGCGCTGGACAGCAGGAATTCCTGCAGCTTGACAAAGGCGGCCTCGCGGGTGGCATCGCCCTTGTCGATATAGCCCAATGGGCTGTCTGCCACCGAAAGCCCGTTGGCGGGGTAAATGATGTAGAGGGGGTCTTGGCCCGCAGCGACCAGGGCCTGATTGGCCTCGATCACGGTGGATTCGTAGTTGAACATGGCGTCATAGGCGGCCGGGTTGGCGACAAGGGAATCTTTCAGCCAGCCCGACGAGCCTGAGGAGCGGTCAACCTGGGCCAGCAGGTTGCGCACATCGTCCAGCACCTTGGGGTCGCGCAAATTGTCCATGGTCAGGACATCGGGGCTGCCCGACAACGCATAGAGAAAGCCGAAATAGGCCGAGGCACCCGAGTTGGATTGGGTGGCGGACGTCATCGCAAGGCGGAATTTTTGGGCTTTGGCCGCGTCGGCGATCATCTGGATCGTGATATCCTGCCGACCGACCCAGCCCAACTGCACGGCAATCGGCTTTTTCAGCGCCAGAACGACGGGCGAGCGCAGGATGGAGGAGGCGTGCTTGACGACCTTTTGGGTATCGCCAAGGGCGATCCAAAGCGAATTTGCGGGCCAGACCGCATCATAGGCACCGCTTTTGCCCTGTTCCAACGCCCGCGCGATATCGACCGAGCCCAGATAGGTCACTGTCAGCGCGACATTGTTGCGCTTGGCCCAATCCTGCATCAGGGGTTCGAGCGTCTTGTTTTCCGACCCGGCGACGATCGTCAGCGGCACGGGGGGCGCGGCAATCAGGCCCAGACCCAGCAGGGCCAACAGGGCCAGTGCGACAAGGCCCGCGATCGGAATCAAGAAACGTTTCATAGGTGCCTCAACCCTGCGCATTTGCCAAATTCAACTATGCATGATTTGTATCAGGACCAAGGGGTCAACCGCCACTGAAAAGAAAATACCAGTTATGCGCGGGATCTGCACCGGTACAGGGGCGGGTGAAGATGACAAGGTTCAACCAGGCCGATCAGGCGAAGACAAATCGCGACGAACACCAGTTCCGCGTAAAGCGGCGTGAACGTCCACAGGGTCTTGCCAAACCAGGAAAGCGGAATTTCGCGGCCGTTGTGTTAGTGTCTTTCTTTCATGGACAACTGGCCGCCTCGGCCGCGGATGTGATCACGCAGGCACCGGGCAACGCCGCCGCGTCCGGCGACACGGCAAGGACGATCAATTGGTCGACGGCAGGAAAGGCCGAGGCTGCGCGCGATTGCACCGTGGCGTCCGTCACCTTTTCAAGCAGGGATGGAAGTGTCAGAGCGATGTCAGGGTTCTGGCCATCAAGCAGTGCCATCAAGGCTGAAAAGGATGCCGCCATCGGATCCTTGGCGGCTTCCTTCACATTCGCCTCGAAAGGGGATTTGCGCGCTGCAAGGTCGCCCATGCGCGGGGATTTCAGGAAATTGGCGTAGGCCTGACGTACAATTCCTTCTGCTTCGGGCAATTTGGCAGTTTCGACTTCGCCCGTCAGAACCAGAACACGCAGATCGCGCGTATAGGCGTCCAGGCCGGCACCAAAGCCGTAGCTGGCGCGCAGCCCGGTGCGCACGGCGTCGAACAGGACGCTTTTGTCATCGCCGCCAAGGGCCGTTGCCAGCAACACATCCTCATATTCGCCACCGTCGCGGGTGGGGGGAAGCGGCCCGATGAACACCAGGGTCGATGTCTGGGCTTGGGGGATATGAAGCAGGATGCGCCTTGGTGCAAAATTGGCGGCCGGTTTGGGCAGATTCGATCCCGCAGCTTGCGGCAGTCCCGACAACAGTCTGTCAACGGCCTTTCCCGCCGCATCCGCGGTGAGTGTTCCGGCAATCACAACTTTTGCGCCCGTGCGGACAACCGTTTGCCGGTGCCAATCCAGAACCTCGTCGCGCGTGGCCTTGGTGATCATTTCGGGCGGATCAAGCGACAGCGCGCGGCGCAGGGGTGTATCGCCCAGAATTGCCCATCTAAGCGCATCATGGCCACGATTGGCCGGTTGGGACTTGGCTTCCGCTATATTCGCCGCCAAACCTTGCTGAATGCGGTCGAACCAGCCCTGATCCAGGGTCGGCTTGGCCAGATGGGCGGCGGCGATGTCAATCGCTTTGTCAAGATTGCCCAAGGGGGCCATCAACCGGCCAAGAAGGTGATCGGGCGTCACCTGCATTCTGCCTTCGGCCTTCAGATCCGCGAAGGTTTCGGCCACCTCGCCCGGGGGAAATCCCTCGGCCCCGCCTGCCAGGATCAGGTCGGTTGCGATATAGGGCACGGCCTGATTGACATCGTCGCGCAAAGACCAGTTGGTCGGCCAGGCAATCTGGATCGCGACATCCTTGGCGTCCGGGATATATAGCCGCGCATATTCGATGCCGCCGGGGCTGGTTTCCATTGTGGCGCCCGTCTTTTCATCTTCCTGGCAACCCGCCAGCACGATCAGGGTCAAGGCAGCCGCGGCAAAGTGTTTCATGGGTTTGGGTCCGTTCCGATAAGGGTGATTGCAGTGCGACCGGGGCGTGACAAGGCGGCAAGGATAGCGTCGATATCCTTGGCGTCAATCTGGGCGTCGATCCTGCGGATCTGAGGTTCGGTCTTTGGCTGACGCAAGGCGGATACGCGCGACAGCGTATGGTCCGCCATCCAGCGCGCGGTTTCCTCACCATCCGACCAGTCGGGCCAAAAGTCGGTGAACCGTTCGCGCACGCCGGCAAAGGTCGCCGCGGGCACGCCTTTGGCCGCTGCCGCAAGTGCGGCCTCGAAGGCGGTTTGCATCGCGGCAAAGCTGACGCCCTTGTCGGGTTCCGCCCAGAAGGCAAGTTCGATATGCGTCTCGTCGATGGGCGCGATGGACAGGGCAAAGCCTTTGGTGACAAAGGCATCAAACTGCAGCTTCCCCTTGATGCCACCGGGCAGGTTGGTGTCGAGGATATCGCGCGCCAAGGCCGTTTGCGCCCGCAGCAGGTCGAAATCCACGGGCCCCGACAGGGTGACCACCCTGCGCCATGTCATCCTTGGGGCGGCGTTCGGATCGGGGTCGTGGAAGATCCGCGTGTCCGGTGCGGCAAGGGTAAAGGGCGGCGGGGCGATGTCTTCGCGCTTGGCGTCCAGGTCGGGGAAGCCCGCATCCTGCATCGCCTTGACCAGATCGCGCCGCGACACATCCCCGATGACCACCAGCTTTGCCCGTTCGGGGCGATGTGTGGCGTCGTGGAACGCCTTGGCGTCGTCATAGCTTACAGCCTTGATCTGTTCCGGCGTGCCGATGACCGACCCTGCGATGGCGTTGCCCTCATATAAGAAAGCCTCCATCTTTTCCGCGGCCTGCGCGTCGATGTTATCGCCGATCCGCAGGTCATATTCGCGCAGGATGATATCGCGCTCGGACTCGGCCATCTCGCGCGGCAGATCGATGGGTTCGAACACGGTCTTCAGCCGCCGCAGCATATCGGTCAGGCCCCCGGGCGGGCCGGACAGCCAGTAACCAACGGCGTAGGGGGTGGTCCAGGCGTTGCTGTCGCGATCTTCGGGGCGGGAATCCTTGCCTATGTTTGGTAGCCAAGTAAGGTGTTCGGTGTAATGGGCAAGCACCGAGGTCCCTAAACTCGGCACACTGAGATGCAGCATGACCTGGTCGGATCGTGCAGCGCCTGCGCCGACGATATGCAGAGAGGACTTAGGGTCAGATACGGCCTCATTATGTTGCCATTCAAAGATAGCGATCCCGGCAAAGATTATTGCGAGTGCAGGAGCGATCAACAACTTGACAAGGGTCCGTCCTCGCATTTTGACAAGATCGTTCAAACTATGACCTTACTCCAACAAGTCAAGTTCATCTGGTAGATGGAAAATATAATACACCATGCTGCAAATAACAATGACGAACACCCCGAGTGTCCATGCTGGTGCCGCAATTTGCTT
>JBAXXO010000118.1:0-9726 GCA_037127855.1 Alphaproteobacteria bacterium | reverse complement strand
CCATTGGCCCCGAACCCACACCAAGCCCCTGCATATCTGTCTGATCCGCTGGGCTCTGTTCCCCCTAAGCCGCGTTCATTCGCCTACTCCACCACGATAGCAGACACAGCATTCGACACATCGATGGCGACAGCAACCTTCACCGCCGCTGTACCGGCACCAGGTCAATTCGCGCCTGATGACGAGATGCGCCTTGTGCCCATATCCAGCATCCCCCCGACCCAATCGCTGGCAGACATGCCACAGCGCGTGCCCCCCGTTGTCCGACGCTCTGCTGGTGCGGCTGATCTTTCCACGATCGAACCCCGAAAGCCTGCTCTTCCGACCCGTCCCGCATCGCCGCTTGCAGACCCGGCCATCCTGATCACCAGCACCGCGTCCAACCTTACGGCCACCGCCAGTCCCGTCACGTCGTCCGTTACCGCAAGGCCCGCAACCGTTGCAATCCAGCCAATCAAACCTGTCCCCCCCCGGTCTTTGCCAAAAGACAGTGACCAGAACGACCATGTCTTGCCGGACCCCGCGCCCCTGACCGAACCGCAGCGGCCCCAACCGCAGCGGCCCCAACCTTGGGCCAACCCTGTATCGACGCAGCCTTGGGCCTTTCCGCCGCCCAAACCGCAACCGGCATTTCCGCCGGCATCGCATCCCGACCGCATCTTCGCCGATCCGTCGGCGGCAACGGCGGAAACGCCTTGGTCATCCGACCCTCAACCGGCACCCCCCGCCGCCATCGGACCGCAGGCACAGCTTTCGTCGCTTGCGCAAACGACCACGCAGCGTCCTGCCACCAACGTCCAACACACTGGCGCCCCAATGGCGCCGCCCGCCCGACCCGACGGTCCCAGCCCAACTGACCACATCCCTGCACCCCCATTGCGCGAACGCCTGACGCAGCAGACCGGGTTTCCTGCGCCCTTCCTCACGAAAGCACCCGTCGCGCCCGCCGACGCCGTATCCCCGCATCCCGCAACCTCATTCAACGAGTCCCGCGGTCGAGCGGAATCCCATCCAGTCTCGACCCTGATAAGCCAAATCGAATCCGCAAATACCCGATCAGATTCGCCCGTTTCACCGCGTGACCTGCCCAATCCCACGCCACAGACCGCTGCCGGTCTGGCCGGCGCGCCCGCGGCAGCCACCCAAACCGCGACCCAAACTGCCGTTAACCCTCAACCCGTCGCCTCCGGTCTGATGCCATTGCCGCCAGCCAATTCGGCCGCCGCGCCCAATGACAAGATCCCCCTGCACGACACGCGCCGCTTGCCGCGTGGCCTGCCCGTCTCGCTCGTCCGCGCGGCCACCCGCGCCCGCACGGATGACCGGGTCGAACTGACCCTCGACCCTGTCGAACTTGGCAAGGTCCGCTTTGATTTCACCACCGTCAACGACCGCATCACCATCAACCTGTCGGTTGAACGCCCCGAAACGCTGGACCTTTTGCGCCGCCATGCCGAGGTGCTTCGCGCCGAGTTCCGCGATGCGGGGTTTGACGGCTCCAACCTCAACTTCAGCCAATGGTCGCAGCGGGGCCACGCGGGCTCTGCCGCATCCCACCCCTTTACCGAGGTTGAGGCCGGAGTTTCTGGCCCCGGCAAGCCAGACCCATCGCCCATTCCCACCAACACCGCCACGGGGCAGGGCCTCGATTTGCGACTTTGAAAGGAACCATCATGGACGTCACCGGCACGACACCTGCGACCAACCCAACGACACCGGGCAGAACATCCAAGGCCAAAGCCTCGGATTACAGCACCTTCCTGACCATGCTGACCGCCCAGATCAAGAACCAAGACCCCCTCAACCCCATGACATCGGACAATTTTGCGTCGCAACTGGCGACCTTCTCTGCTGTGGAACAGCAGACCAAGACCAATGCGCTTTTGACACAACAACTGGCGCAGAATACCCAGACCTCGATGGCGCAGATGGCCAGTTGGGTCGGGAAAGAGGTGCGCGTCGCCGCCCCGGTCGAGTTTGACGGGTCAAACCCCGTCATCCTATCGCCCAACCCGGCCGAATATGCCGACCGCACCGTTCTGGTCGCGCTCGATTCGCAAGGCAACGAGGTGTCGCGCACCCAGATTCCGGTCAGTTCGGCCGATTACAGTTGGCCCGGCCTTGACGATGCCGGCGACCCGCTGCCGCCTGGCATCTATGAACTGTCGCTTGAAAACTATCAGGGTGACAAACTGATGGGCACCACCGGGATCGAGCATTTCGGCGTCGTGAATGAGATTCGCAGCAACGGCACCAACATCACCGCCCTCCTCAATGGCGGTGTCGAAGTGTCAACAGCCCTGATCACCGCCCTGCGTCAGCCCGGTCTATAGGGTCCGTCCCAGCCAGAACGCCGCCAGCGCCATCAACACCGCCACCCCCGCGACCCAAATCCGCGGAACCGTGCGGCGCAAGGGCAAGGGCTTTTGCAATTCGGCTTGGCGGATCAGAAAGTCCTCCATCAGTTTTGGCAATTTGGGCCCGAACCGCGCCAGCACCTGCGCCGTGCGCCCCAGGTCACGCAGCAACGCCACCGGCCCCAGATTGCGCGCGATGTAATCCTCGACCACGGGTTTTGCGACCTGCCAAATGTTGATATTGGGGTCCAGGCCTCGCGCCACTCCCTCGACCACCACCATCGTCCGCTGCAACAAGATCAGTTCGGTCCGCGTTTCCATCCCGAACCGTTCCGTCACATCGAACAGATAGGCCAACAGCTTGGCCATCGAAATCTGCGTCGCTTCCATCCCGAAAATCGGCTCTCCGACGGCGCGCAGAGCCGATGCGAACGCCTCGACATCACGGTCGGCGGGCACATAACCCGCCTCGAAATGCACCTCGGCCACCCGCCGGTAATTGCGCTGGATAAAGCCGAACAGGATTTCGGCATAGACCCGCCGCGTATAGGGGTCGATCCGCCCCATGATGCCAAAGTCAAAGGCGATGATATCGCCGTTCGCCGCCACCTTCATGTTGCCCTGATGCATGTCGCCGTGAAACAGACCATCGCGCAGCGCATGCGACAAGAACAACTGCAACACCCGCGCGCCCAGCGCCTTGCGGTCATACCCCGCCGCATCCAGCGCCGCATTGTCGGCCATGTTGATGCCCTCGCACCAATCCAGCGTCATCACCGACTTGCCCGACAACCGCCAAACCGGCTGCGGCACCTGAAAACCCGCATCCTCGCCGGTGTTGGATGCAAATTCTGACGCCGCAGCCGCCTCCAGCCGCAAATCCAGCTCGCCCACCACCAGCCCTTCGAAATGCGTGATCACATCCATCGGCCGCAGCCGCCGTGCAAAGGGTGCCAGCACCTCGATCGTGCGCGCCGCAAAATAGAAGGCGTCAATATCCTTCTGAAACGCCCGTTCGATCCCGGGGCGCAGCACCTTGACCGCCACCTCGCGCCCATCCATCACCAGCCGCGCCTTGTGTACCTGCGCGATCGAGGCCGCGGCCACAGGTTCCGAAAACGACGAAAACATCTGATCCAGCGGCAAACCCAACTCGGCCTCGATCATCGCCCGCGCCTGCGCCTGCCCAAAGGGTGGCAACTGGTCTTGCAGATATTTCAACTCCTGCGCCATCTTGGTGCCGACGATGTCTGGCCGCGTCGCCAAGGTCTGGCCAAATTTGATATAGGCCGGGCCAAGGGCCGTCAGCGCACGCGTCACCGGTGGCAGGGCAGGATCGCCCCGCAATCCCAGCCAACTGAAGGGCCAGGCCAGCACCCGCGCCGCCAGCCGCAGGCCGGGTGGCGTGCCGAACCCTTCAAGCACAATGGCCATGGCGCCGGTCCGTTCAAAGGTCGCCCCCGTCCGGATCAGCCGCCAGAGATTATGCGGTCCGCGCACCTATATCTTCCACCCCGAATGCAACGCCGCCACACCCATCGTCAGGTTGCGATACGACACCTGTCCGAACCCGGCCTGCCTGATCATCCGGGCAAAATCCTCTTGATCTGGAAATTTTCGAATGCTTTCAACCAGATATTGATAGCTGTCGCGGTCCCCTGCCACAACTTGCCCCATCACCGGGATCACGTTGAACGAATATAGATCATAGACCTTTTGCAGCAATTCATTCGGGATCTGGCTGAATTCCAGAACCATCAACCGCCCCCCCGGCCGCAACACCCGAAAGGCCTCGCGCAGGGCGTCGTCGATCCGCGTCACATTCCGAATGCCAAAGCTGATGGTGTAAACGTCGAAACTGTCATCGGCAAAGGGCAGCGCCATCGCATCGCCCACCACCCAGTCCAGTTGCGCTTGCATCTGATCCGCCTCGGCCCTTTGCCGCCCCGAAATCAGCATCCCCTCGGTCATGTCCAGCACAACCGCCGCCCCGCCGCCCCGCTTCAGGAACCGAAACGCGACATCCCCGGTGCCGCCCGCCACATCCAGCAGCCGTTGTCCGGTTCTGGGTGCCAGCCAATCCATCATTCCATCTTTCCACAGCCGGTGCATCCCCGCCGACATCAGGTCATTCATGATGTCATATTTGCTGGCAACCCGCGTGAACACGCCATGCACCATCCCGGCCTTGTCGGCCTCGGGCACCGTTTGATAGCCAAAATGCGTTGTCTCGGTCATGATCTCTTGCCGTTCCTTGTTCACAAGCCCTTATAAGGGTCGGGGCCAAAGCTGCAATGCGCCCATATGTCCGGAACAGATATGCCCGAACTGCCCGAAGTCGAAACCGTCCGCCGCGGCCTGATCCCCGTGATGCAAGGGGCGACGATCCTGATGGCCGAGGTCAACCGCCCCGACCTGCGCTTTCCCTTGCCCGCCAACATGGCCGCCCGCCTGACCGGCACCACGGTTCTGGCCCTGCGCCGCCGCTCTAAATACATCCTTGCCGACCTGTCTTGCGGCGAAACCCTGCTGATCCATCTTGGCATGTCGGGCCGCATGCTGATTTCGGGTCAGCAGATCGGCCAGTTCCACCATGACCATCCCGCGCCGCAAAAACACGACCATGTGATCCTGCACTTGTCAAACGGCACCCGTGTCACCTTTAACGACGCCCGCCGCTTTGGTGCGATGGACCTGATGCCGACCGGTGCCGACCACCCCCTTCTGACCGCCATCGGCCCCGAGCCCTTGGGCAACGACTTCAACGAAACCTACCTGACCCAGCGGCTTGAAAACCGCCGCACCCCGATCAAATCCGCCCTGCTAGACCAGCATGTCGTCGCCGGCCTTGGCAATATCTATGTGTGCGAGGTGCTGCACCGCGCCCATGTCCACCCCGCCCGCCTTGCCGCCGCCACCGCCGCCGCGTCCCTTGTCCCGATCATCCGCACCGTTCTGTCCGAGGCGATCGAGGCGGGCGGCTCTTCGCTGCGCGACTATCGCCAGACCGACGGCGCGCTGGGCTATTTCCAGCACAACTTTCGGGTCTATGACTGCGCTGGCGATCCCTGTACCACCTGCGCCACCCCCATCCAGCGTCTGGTGCAATCCGGTCGCTCGTCCTTCTTTTGTCCCCATTGCCAAAGGTAGCCCCATGCACACCATCCTTCTCGAACCCCATGGCGCGGTGCTGATCATCCGCTTGAACCGCCCGCAGGCGTTGAACGCCCTCAACGCGCAACTGCTGTCCGAACTGAGCGCGGCTCTTGCCGCTGCCGATCAGGACCCTGGCCTGCGCTGCATCATCCTGACCGGGTCAGACAAGGCCTTTGCCGCCGGGGCCGACATCCGCGAGATGGCCGAACGCACCTTTGCCGAGGCTTTTGCCACCGACGTCTTTGGTCAGGCTGCCGCCACCATACAGGCCATCCGCAAACCCATCATCGCTGCCGTCTCGGGCTTTTGTCTTGGCGGCGGCTGCGAACTTGCGATGCTGTGCGATTTCATCCTGTGCTCGGATACCGCAAAATTCGGCCAGCCCGAAATCAACCTTGGTGTCATCCCCGGCATGGGCGGCAGCCAGCGCCTGACCCGCCTGATCGGCAAATCCAAATCCATGGACATGCACCTGACCGCCCGCTTCATGGATGCCGCCGAGGCCGAACGCGCCGGCCTTGTGTCGCGCGTTTTCCCGCTGGCTGACCTGATCCCCGAATCGCTCAAGGCCGCCCAGACCATTGCGCAGAAATCCGCCCTCGCCACCCGCGCCACCAAAGAGGTCGTCAACCGCGCCTATGAAACCACCCTGGCCGAGGGTCTGCTGTTCGAACGCCGTCTGTTCCAATCGCTGTTCGCCACCCAGGATCAGAAAGAAGGCATGGCCGCCTTTCTCGCCAAGCGTCCTGCACAGTTTCATGACAAATGACCGCAAAACCCGGCCCTTTGCCGGTTGACTAATCCCCCATCAGGTCCTAAGGACGCGGCTTGATGATGATTTGACCCAGACCGGAAACCGTTACAATGGCAAATACCGCCCAATCCAAAAAGCGCGCCCGCCAGTCCCAGGCACGCTATGCCGTGAACAAGGCACGCCGTTCGCGCATCCGCACCTTCCTGCGCAAGGTCGAAGAGGCTTTGGCCGCCGGCAATCAGGATGCTGCCGCCGCCGCCTTGCACAACGCCCAGCCTGAATTGGCCCGCGGCGTGTCCAAAGGCGTGCTGCACAAGAACACCGTGGCCCGCAAGATGTCGCGTCTGACGCACCGCGTCAAATCGCTGGGCATGGCCGCCACGGTCTGAACCGTCTTGTTCTGCTATACGTAAAGGCGCCCCGACCGGGGCGCTTTTTGCATTTGACCTGCGATCTGCGGGCCCGTTCACGCAAGCGTTGCTCTTTTGCACAGGGACACAGATTCGATTCAACCGACCCCCTGTCAAGCGACAAGTTCAGTTGCGCGCGCCCATCCCCGCTTGCTAGCGTGACAGTGCGATTCACGTCGACTTGGGGGACACAGCGAATCCAGTGCCTGAAACCGCGACGACAGGTCTGCCAACCTGTGCCGCAAACTTAAGAATAATGGTTCTGGATCAGCAACTTGCCACGAACGCCCGGAGGGTTTCCGGCGCGCGTGGTCAACGCGGCCGGGGCCAGAGCGATTCTTGGGCCACGTTCGTGCGGATGTCCGACAGATGTGCAGGCCGATTCTCTGGACCCGTCCAGCGGTCGTCGCCTGCCACCTGACGCTCCCCCATTTTGCCCGGGTCGTGGGGACGGATGGTGAAACTTGTGTGCGTGCCCCCTTGGTTGGTGGGAAGCCTGACGGAGCAATGATGACAAACGACACTTGGGGGCAGGTCCGCGAAAAGCTCGCCGCGCGGATCGGCAAGAACAATTACACCACTTGGATCGAACCGCTTAAGCTGACCGCGCTCAAGAACGGTGTCGCCCAATTCGAGGTGCCGACAACCTTTTTCGGCAACTGGGTGTCGCGAAACTATGCCGAACACATCCTGTCGCAACTGCAGGCCAGCCATGACGCTGTCAGCCGGGTCGAGTTTTCGGTCTCCCGCGCCGCCGAACCTGACCCGCGGCCCGCCCTTGGCAAACCCGCGCCCCGCGCCGGTGATGACCTGCCCGGTGCCCCTCTTGACGCCCGCTTTACCTTTGACAGCTTTGTGGTGGGCAAACCCAACGAGCTGGCCCATGCCGCCGCGCGCCGCGTCGCCGAGGGTGGCGCGGTCTCCTTCAACCCCCTGTTCCTGTATGGCGGCGTCGGCTTGGGCAAGACCCACCTGATGCATGCCATCGCCCATGAACTGCAGTCCCGCCAACCGCAGCTGCGCGTGCTGTATCTGTCTGCCGAACAGTTCATGTACCGCTTCGTTCAGGCCCTGCGCGAACGCCAGATCATGGATTTCAAGGAAATCTTCCGCTCGGTCGATGTTCTGATGGTCGATGACGTGCAATTCATCGCCGGCAAGGACAGCACCCAAGAGGAATTCTTTCACACCTTCAACGTGCTTGTCGACCAGAACAAACAGATCGTCATCTCGGCCGACCGCGCCCCGGGCGAAATCAAGGATCTGGAAGATCGCATCAAATCCCGCCTGCAATGCGGCCTCGTCGTCGATCTGCATCCCACCGACTATGAACTGCGCCTGGGCATCCTTCAGACCAAGGCCGAATACTACCGCAGCCAGTACAAGGGCCTGCAAATTTCCCCCGGCGTGCTGGAATTCCTCGCCCACCGCATCACCACCAATGTCCGCGTGCTCGAAGGCGCCCTGACCCGCCTCTTCGCCTTTGCCAGCCTTGTCGGGCGCGAGATCACGCTCGAACTGACGCAAGACTGCCTTGCCGACATCCTGCGCGCCTCTGATCGCAAACTGACGATCGAGGAGATTCAGCGCAAGGTGGCCGAGCATTACAACATCCGCCTTGCCGACATGATCGGCCCCAAACGCCTGCGCAACATCGCGCGGCCCCGTCAGGTCGCCATGTACCTCGCCAAACAACTGACCCTGCGCAGCCTGCCCGAAATCGGCCGCCGCTTCGGCGGGCGCGACCACACCACCATCATGCACGGCGTCAAGCGTATCGAGGAGCTGATGGCCACCGACAGCCAACTCTCCGACGACGTCACCCTCCTGCGCCGGTTGCTGCAGGGATGACATGCGCCTGACCACCGGCGAATTGCGCGCCCGCGCCGCCGTCTTTGCCCGCGATCACGCCGGTTGTGCCGACGAGATGCGCGACACCCATACCTTCTGGAACGACTTCTTCTTCAACATCTTTGACGTCAAACGCGAACGCGTCGTCACCTACGAGAAGTTCGTTGACCGTCTGAAAGGGGCCAGGGGCCGCATCGACCTGTTCTGGCCGAATGAGATCATTATCGAACAGAAATCGCTGGGCGGCGACTTGGCCGCTGCCGAGCAACAGGCGCTTGGTTACCTGACCGGCATCGCCGACGCGGAATATCCGAAACTTCTCCTGACCTGCGATTTTGCCAGGTTTCGCCTGCTCGATCTGCAAACCAGCGAAACCACCACCTTCCCCCTGTCCGACCTGCCCCGTCATATCGACAAGTTCAACTTCATCCTTGGCCGTCAGGTCGCCCGCTTCAAGGATCAAGACCCCGTCAACATCAAAGCGGCCGAGCTTGTCGGCCTGTTGCACGACCAGCTTCGCGCCTCGGGCTACACAGGCCACCGTTTGGAAGTGTTCCTGACCCGAATCGTCTTTTGCCTCTTTGCCGACGACACCGGCATCTTTGAACCCCGCGACATCCTGTGGGACTATCTCGACAGCCGCACCGCGCCCGATGGCACCGACCTCGGCCCCAAACTCGCGCGACTGTTCGACGTGCTGAACACCGACACGCCCGACCGCCAATCCACCCTCGACCCCGAACTGATGCGCTTTCCCTATGTCAATGGCGGCCTGTTTGACGACTATTTCCCACCCCCCGACTTCAACGCCGACATGCGCGCCGCCCTGCTGAACGCCTGCCGCTTTGACTGGACGCCGATTTCCCCCGCCATCTTTGGCAGCCTCTTTCAATCCGTGATGGACGCGGGCGAGCGTCGCCGCCACGGCGCGCATTACACGACCGAGAAAAACATCCTCAAACTCATCGGCCCCCTTTTCCTCGATGACCTCCAGGCCGAGTTTGCCACGATCAAGGCCCGCAAGACTGGCCGCCAACGCGCCCTTGCCGCCTTTCATGAAAAACTCGCCTCCCTGACCTTTTTCGACCCCGCCTGTGGCTGCGGCAATTTCCTGATCATCGCCTACCGCGAGCTGCGCCTGCTCGAACTCGACCTGCTGCGAGAGTTGCACTCGGACGGCCAGCGCAACCTCGACGCC
>JBAXXO010000117.1:0-9890 GCA_037127855.1 Alphaproteobacteria bacterium | reverse complement strand
ACGTTGATGCCGATCATGCCGACATTGACACGGTGGGCAAAGTCGCGTGCGGTGTCACCGTCGCGGGTAAAGATCGCCGTGCCATTGCCGTATTCATGGTCCATCGCCAGTTTCAGCGCCTGCTCATACGAACTGGCGCGCACGGTCGACAGCACCGGCCCGAAAATCTCTTTGCGGTAGATGTCCATGTCCGGGGTCACATGGTCGAACAGATGCGGACCGACGAAGAAGCCGTCCTCATAGCCCTGCAGTGCAAATCCGCGCCCGTCAACCACCAGTTTGGCCCCCGCCGCCACGCCGGACTCGACCAGCCGCAGGATGTTTGCCTTGGCCGCCGCCGTCACAACC
This sequence comes from Alphaproteobacteria bacterium, assembly GCA_037127855.1. Classification (GTDB taxonomy): domain Bacteria; phylum Pseudomonadota; class Alphaproteobacteria; order Rhodobacterales; family Rhodobacteraceae; genus Stagnihabitans. Next base: position 9,542 of record JBAXXO010000117.1, on the reverse strand, counting down.
GGGCCGTAATCGACATCCGCGCCACCGGTATAGGGCCCGACCTTCAGCTTTTCGATCCGTGGAATCAGTTTGGCAATCAACCTGTCCGCCGTCTCGTCGCCCACCGGCACCGCGACCGAGATGGCCATGCAGCGTTCGCCCGCGGCACCGTAACCGGCCCCCACCAGCGCATCTGCCGCCTGATCCATATCGGCATCCGGCATGATGATCATATGGTTCTTGGCCCCGCCAAAGCATTGAACACGCTTGCCATTTGCTGTCCCGCGCGCATAGATGTAGGCCGCGATCGGCGTTGATCCGACAAAACCAATCCCGGCGATCTGGTCGTTGTCCAGAATGGCATCGACAGACTCCTTGTCGCCATTGATGACCTGCAACACACCATCGGGCAGGCCTGCCTCTTTCATCAGCTCGGCCAGCATCATCGGCACAGAGGGGTCACGTTCCGAAGGTTTGAGGATGAAGGCATTGCCGCAGGCCAAAGCCGGGCCCATCTTCCACATCGGGATCATCGCGGGAAAGTTGAACGGCGTGATGCCCGCCGCGACGCCGATCGGTTGGCGCATCGAATACATGTCAATGCCGGGGCCGGCGCTGTCGGTGAATTCACCCTTCAGCAGATGCGGTGCGCCGATGCAGAACTCGATCACCTCCAGTCCGCGCTGAATGTCACCTTTGGCGTCGGGCACGGTCTTGCCGTGTTCAGACGACAGGGCCAAAGCCAGTTTGTCCATGTCGCGGTTCAAAAGGCGCACAAACTCCATCATCACCCGGGCCCGGCGTTGCGGGTTGGTGGCGCCCCATTTGACTTGTGCCACTGCCGCATCTGCGACGGCGGCGTCCAGTTCGGCCTTCGAGGCCAGCGCAACATGGGCTTGCACCTCACCCGTGGCGGGGTTGAAAACCTCGGCCTTGCGGCCTGATTTGCCTGCCACATGCATGCCGTTGATCCAGTGACCGATCTCTTTCATCATCATTCTCCTTTGGTTTGCGCCAAGATACCCTTGCAGAAATGCTGTGAACAGAGGCAAGTTACCAAAGGGGCTTTGCAGTGCTGCAAAGGGGGCGGGATGGATTGGGACGACTTGCGCATCTTTCTGTCGGTGGCACGGACCGAAAGCCTGTCTGCGGCGGGGCGGGCGCTGAAGATTGACCCCGCCACGGTGGGGCGGCGGATTGCCCGGCTGGAAGATGCCATTGGGGCGCGGCTGTTCGTCAAGGGGCCGCAGGGCTATGCTCTGACGGCCGAGGGCGAGCGGTTGATGACCCCCGCGATGCGCGCCGAAACCGCGATGGAGGGGGCGGCCGAGGCGCTGCATGGCCCCGAGGGGATGACCGGACAGATCCGTATCGGTGCCCCCGATGGTTGCGCCAACTATCTGCTGCCGCAGGTTCTGGCCCGTATCTGTGACGCCAATCCCGGGTTGCAGGTGCAGATCGTCGCCTTGCCGCGCGTCTTCAACCTGTCCAAACGTGAGGCTGACATGGCCATCGCCGTCAGTCGCCCCGAGGCGGGCCGATTGACCGTGCAAAAGCTGACCGATTACAAGCTGCATCTGGCCGCCAGCCAACGCTACCTGGCCAGCCATTCCCCGATAGATGGCCCGGCGGACCTGACCCAGCACCGCTTTGTCGGCTATATCCCCGACATGATCTTTGACAAGGAACTGGATTATCTGGCAGCGATGGGCGTTGCCCAAACGCCGCTGGCCTCCAACTCGGTGTCTGTGCAGTTGAACTGGCTGCGTCATGGGGCGGGTGTGGGGGTTGTCCATGACTTTGCCCTGCCCGCAGCCCCCGAACTGCGGCGCATCATCCCCGACCAGATTTCGCTGACCCGGGCCTTTTGGCTGATCCGTCACGCCGATGACGGGCGGGTGGACCGGCTGAACCGCTTTGCCGCCACCCTGACCACCGAAATTCGCGCCGAAATGATCAAACTGGAGGGTGGAGCGAAATTTTCATAATATCTACACGATAGTTCTTGACATAATCTTGCGCAGATCGTTCCATGTCAAGGACAAGTAAGGGAGAAGTCCTATGCTGGTCAGCGCGATCCTGAAATCGAAATCCGACGACGGTGTGGTCACCTTGCCGTCGCATACGCCGCTGTTGCAGGTGGCCGAACTGCTGTCGTCGCGCCGAATCGGGGCGGTGGTGATCTACGATGACGGTAAGACCTTGCTGGGCATCCTGTCGGAACGTGATGTGGTGCGCGAATTGGGCCGCCGGGGGGCGGACTGTCTGGTTGAGGCGGCAGCCTCGGTCATGACCACCAAAGTCGTGACCTGCACCCGCAACGACCGCGCGGATGAGGTTTTGCAGCGCATGACCGATGGCCGTTTTCGCCATCTGCCGGTGGTCAATGGGGCCGAGATGGTCGGCCTGATCTCGATTGGCGATGTCGTCAAGGCGCGTCTGGCGGAACTGTCGATGGAAAAAGATGCCATGGAAGGCATGATCAAGGGCTTTTGAGCAACCCTTTGCCCTTGCAACCGCGGCTGTGGTGATGTTGCCTGCGGCTGTGGCAAACAAGGGTATTCCATGCGCATCGGCCTGTATCCCGGCACTTTTGATCCAATCACGCTGGGTCACACCGACATCATCCAGCGCGCCATGGCCCTGGTCGACCGTCTGGTCATCGGCGTCGCAATCAACCGTGACAAGGGGCCGCTGTTTACGCTGGAAGAGCGGGTGGTGATGGTGCAGGCCGAATGCGCCGCCATCATCTCCAAGACCGGGGGCGAGATTGTCGTGCATCCGTTTGAAAACCTGCTGATCGACTGTGCACGCGATGTGGGAGCCGGCATCATCATACGTGGTCTGCGGGCTGTGGCGGATTTCGAATATGAATTTCAGATGGTTGGCATGAACCGCGCTTTGGATGCGTCGATCGAGACGGTTTTTCTGATGGCCGATGTCAGGCGGCAGGCCATCGCATCGAAACTGGTCAAGGAAATCGCGAGGCTGGGCGGCGATGTGTCGAAATTCGTGCCGCCCGCCGTGCAGACGGCGCTGTCGCAGCGCTACGCTTAAAGCGCATTGTGTCGGGTCAGGTTCACCTGACCCTACGCAACGCGCAATAGTCCCAATGGCTTGCCTGTCTTGGGTTGGACTCAATCTGACTCAGATTGAGTTCAACCTGCTCTAGCGGTTGCCGAAACGGGTTGGAATATTTGTTCCATAATGCTAGAGCAAAACGCGATAGCCTTGGCCCACAGGCCCGCGTAAAGGCAGGATGATGGACGATCCCACGCATTCCCCACCGCTGCCACCTGGCAATCTTGACGACTTTAACCTGCGTCTGGCCGAAATCGCGCCGACCTTGCCGCGCCGCCTGCGCCAGTGCGCTGAGTACATCGCGGCGAATACCGACCGCATCGCCGTTTCGACGGTCGCCGAGCTGGCAAGTGGTGCCGATGTCCCGCCCTCGGCCCTGATGCGCTTTTGTCAGCTTCTTGGCTTTGCTGGCTTTTCCGACATGCAGCGCCTGTTCCGCGAGGCCTATAGCCCCGGTTGGCCCGACTATGCCACCCGGCTTGCGAACCTTAAGTGCAATGCGGGTTCGCCCGCCGCCCTGCTGGCAGAATTCATCGAGGCGGGCCGAGCCTCGCTGGAATCACTGGCGAAAACGGCTGATGATGCGGCTTTGACCCGTGCCGTGACCTTGCTGTCACAGGCTGACACTGTGCATATCATCGGGTTGCGCCGGTCATTTGCCGTGGCCTGTTACCTGGCCTATGTTTTTGAAAAGATGTCAGTTCCAGTCATATTGCATGATGGGGCGGGCAAGTTGGATCACCGCTTTGCCCTGCGGCCGGGTGATGCGGTTCTGGTCATCACCGTCGCGCCGTATTCGCCCGAGGCGTTATGCCTTGCCGCCGATGCGCGCGCCCTCGACCTGCCCGTGGTCGCCCTGACCGACCACATCACCAGCCCGGTCGCCCGCCATGCCAATGCCGTCTTGGCCGTGCCCGAGGTGGATTTCGGCGCCTTTCGGTCCCTGTCGGCGACATTGTCCATGGCGATGGCGCTGGCCGTGGCTGTTGGCAGCGCACGCGGTTGACGTCGGGCGTTGGATGGAATAAAAATTCCAAAAAAAAGGGCGAGCACCGACCATGAATCCTCGCAACGGGGGGGCGCATTTGAAAACGCTGGATGTGATCACCATCGGCCGGTCCTCGGTCGATCTGTACGGCGCGCAGGTCGGCGGGCGGCTGGAAGACATGGCGTCGTTTCAGAAATATCTGGGTGGCAGCCCGACCAACATGGCGACCGGCACGGCCCGCCTTGGTCTGAAATCGGCCCTGATCACGCGGGTCGGTGACGAACATATGGGCCGTTTCATCCGCGAGGAACTGGCCCGCGAAGGTGTTGACACGCGGGGCGTCAAGACCGACCCTGAACGTCTGACCGCACTGGTCCTGCTCGGAATTCGCGACGAAAAGCAGTTTCCGCTGATCTTTTTCCGCGAAAACTGCGCCGACATGGCGCTGTGTGAAGACGATATCGACGAGGCGTTTATCGCCGAGGCCCGGTCGGTTGTGGCCACCGGCACCCATCTGTCAAACCCCAGGACCGAGGCGGCGGTGCTCAAAGCCCTGACACTGGCCCGCAAACATGGGGCCCGCACGGCCTTGGACATCGACTATCGGCCCAACCTGTGGGGTCTTGCCGGTCATGGCGACGGCGAGCAGCGTTTTATCGAAAGCGCCAAGGTCACCGCCAAGCTGCAAGCGACCCTGCATCTGTTCGACCTGATCGTGGGCACGGAAGAAGAATTTCACATCGCGGGCGGCACCACTGACACCATGGCCGCCCTGCGGGCGGTGCGCGCAGTCTCGACCGCGACGCTGGTGTGCAAACGCGGGCCGATGGGGGCCGCCGCGTTTACCGGCCCGGTCCCCGCCACGCTGGACGATGGCCAGTCCGGCCCCGGCTTTCCGATCGAGGTGTTCAACGTTCTGGGCGCGGGCGACGGGTTCATGTCGGGCTTGATCCGCGGCTGGCTGGAGGATGCGCCTTGGCCGGTGGCGTTGAAATATGCCAATGCCTGTGGGGCCTTTGCGGTCAGCCGCCACGGCTGCACCCCGGCCTATCCGTCGTGGGAAGAATTGCAGTTCTTTTTGCAGCGCGGCGTCCGGATACCCGCCTTGCGCAAGGACACCGAACTGGAGCAGATCCACTGGTCGACCAACCGCCGTAAAACCTATCGCGAGGTCAAGGCATTTGCCTTTGACCACCGTTTGCAGATGGAGGAGTTGGCCGGTGCCACCCCGGACAGGATCGCAGCATTCAAAGCCTTGTGTCTGGAGGCCACCTTGCTGGTCGCCCAAGGCCGCGACGGATTCGGCCTGCTTTGCGACAGTCGGCTTGGCCGCAGCGCGCTGTACGGGGCGGCAGGGCGGGGGCTGTGGATCGGTCGGCCCGTCGAATTGCCCGGGTCGCGTCCGCTGGTGCTGGCGCCCGAGATCGGGGCGGATTTTGGTGGCCTGTCAGAATGGCCGCTGGATCATGTTGTCAAGGTGCTGTGCTTTTGCCACCCCGACGACTCGGTCGCCATGCAGGCCGAACAGGAAGCCACGTTGCAGCGCCTGTTTCAGGCCTGCCGTCGCAACCGGCTGGAACTGCTGCTGGAGATCATCCCGTCCAAGGTCGGCCCCGTGGCCGATGACACTACGGCTCGCGTGATCAACCGGTTCTACGACATCGGCATCTATCCCGATTGGTGGAAGCTGGAACCGCTGCAAACCGCGACAGCCTGGGACCTGACGGTTCGCGCCATCACCGCCCGCGATCCGCATGTGCAGGGCATTGTGGTTCTGGGTCTGGGCCAGACCGAAGCGGAACTGGCTGCCAGCTTGAAACTCGCCGCCATTCATCCGCTGGTGAAGGGCTTTGCCGTCGGGCGCACGATTTTCGGGCAGGCCAGCCGCGACTGGATGGCGGGCAAGATTACCGACGCGCAAGCCGTCGCAATGATGGCTGCCAATTACGCCCGGATGTGCCAATACTGGGACGACGCAAGGGGAGTCGACGCCAGGGGAGTTGGATCATGACCATCCGTTTGACCGCAGCACAGGCCATGGTGCGATACCTGTCGGTGCAGATGACCGAGGACGGTGGCCGTTTCATCGAGGGGGTCTGGGCGATTTTCGGCCATGGCAATGTGGCGGGTCTGGGTGAGGCGTTGCACGGCATTCGCGACGCCTTGCCGACCTGGCGCGGCCAGAACGAACAGACCATGGCCCATGCCGCCATCGCCTTTGCCAAGGCGTCCAAACGCCGTCGCGCCATGGCTGTCACCTCGTCGATCGGGCCGGGTGCGACCAATATGGTCACCGCCGCCGCCTTGGCCCATGTCAACCGCCTGCCCGTGCTGCTGATCCCGGGTGATGTCTTTGCCAACCGCGCCCCTGACCCGGTCTTGCAGCAGGTCGAGGATTTTGAGGATGGCACCGTCTCGGCCAATGATTGTTTCCGGCCTGTCAGTCGCTATTTCGACCGCATCACCCGGCCCGAACACCTGCTGACCGCCTTGCCCCGCGCGCTGCGTGTGATGACCGACCCTGCCACCTGTGGGCCCGTGACACTGGCTTTCTGTCAGGATGTTCAGGCCGAGGCGTTTGACTATCCCGAAAGCTTGTTTGCGCCGAAAATCTGGCGCTTTCGCCGCCCGGAACCGGATGCGCAGGATCTGGCCGAGGCGATTGAACTGCTGACGGCGGCAAAGTCCCCGGTCATTGTGGCGGGGGGCGGCGTGATCTATGCGCAGGCCGAAGAGGATTTGGCACGTTTTGCCACCGCCCACAACATTCCGGTCGTGGAAACGCAGGGCGGTAAATCGGCGCTGGCCCATGACCACGGCATGAACTTTGGCCCTGTGGGGGTTACGGGTGCCTTCTCGGCGAATGTCTTATGCGAAACGGCGGATCTTGTGATCGGGCTTGGCACGCGGTTTCAGGATTTTACCACCGCATCATGGTCGCTGTTCAAGAATCCGGCGCGCAAGATCCTGTCGATCAACGTGCAGCCCTATGATGCCGCCAAGCATGGTGCAATCCAACTGATCAGCGACGCCCGCGTCGCGCTGCACGCCCTGACACAGGCATTGCAGGGCCGGACATGGCAGACCGACGGCCAATTGCGTGCCGACTGGGCCCAGGCGACGGCCGCCGTCAAGGCCCTGCCCCGCGACACCAATGCCCTGCCGACCGATGCGCAGGTCATCGGCGCGGTACAACGCAGCGCCAACAAGGACACGTTGATCATGGGTGCTGCCGGCACGATGCCGGGCGAGTTGCACAAGATCTGGGATGCAGCCCAGGGCGGCTATCATATGGAATACGGCTTTTCATGCATGGGTTATGAAATCGCCGGCGCCCTTGGCATCAAGATGGCAAGGCCCAAGGCCGAGGTCATCTGCATGGTGGGCGATGGCAGCTACATGATGGCCAATTCCGAACTGCATACAGCGGTCATGATGGGTCTGCCCTTTATCGTCGTCGTCACTGACAATCGTGGCTATGGCTGCATCAACCGCCTGCAAAAGGGCACGGGTGGGGCGGCCTTCAATAACTTGCTGGATGACAGCTATCACGTCAATGCGTCCCATATCGACTTTGTCGCCCATGCCGCCGCGATGGGCGCCCGGGCGGTCAAGGCCGCCAATCTGACCGAGTTGGAAGCGGCGCTGCACGCGGCCCGCAGCAGTGACATCCCGGTCGTCATCGTCATCGACACCGATCCCGGCCCAAGCACCGAGGCTGGGGGCAGTTGGTGGGATGTCGCGGTGCCCGAAGTGTCCGTCAGACCGCAGGTTCAGGCGAAACGCGCCGCCTATGAGGCCGCCAAGACGCAACTTGCCGATTGAAGGAAACCCGATGCCCAACCTGCTGGTCAAACCCAAAGGCACCCATGGCAAGGTCCATGATACCACCCCCCAAAGCGCTGGCTGGGGCTATGTCGGCTTTGCGCTGCACCGTCTGAACGCAGGCGACAGGGTGAGTGAGCCGACGCTGGACCGCGAGGCCATTCTGGTTATCGTCGAGGGTCACGCCCATATTCAGGCCGCAGGGCAGGATTGGGGCGTGATGGGCAACCGGATGGACGTGTTTGAACGCACGCCGCCGCATTGCCTGTACATCCCGAACGGCACCGACTGGACGGCCACGGCCGCAACCTCCTGTACCATCGCGATCTGCACCGCCCCGGGCCGTTCGGGCCACAAGGCCGCCCGCCTTGGCCCCGAGGGCATCACCTTGACCCAGCGCGGCATGGGCGCAAATGCCCGCTACATCAACAACATCGCGATGGAAGGGCTGGATGTTGCTGACAGCCTGCTGGTGACCGAGGTCTTTACGCCCCAAGGCAACTGGTCGTCCTATCCCAGCCACCGCCATGACGAGGATGACTTTCCCCGCATGACCTATCTGGAGGAAACCTATTACCACCGGCTGAACCCGGCCACAGGATTCTCATTCCAGCGTGTCTATACCGAAGACGGGTCCCTGGATGAAAGCATGGCGGTGAAAAACCATGATCTTGTGCTGGTGCCCAAGGGTCATCACCCCTGCGCCGCTCCTTACGGCTATGACCTGTATTACCTCAACGTCATGGCTGGCCCTCGCCGCAACTGGCGTTTCCAGAACGATCCCGACCACGACTGGATCTACCAACGCGACACTGCCACCACCTGACCCGCAACATCCCCAACGGCTTGCCTGTCTTGGGTTGCACGCAATCGCACTCAGATTGCGTGCAACCCAAGACAGGCAAGCCATTGGGAATGTTGCGAGTTGCGTCGGGTCAGGTGAACCTGACCCAACGCAACTCGCTCTAGGGCGAGATCAGCACCAGTCGCGCCCCCGGACCCAGCGCGCGCAACTCCTGCTCGACCAGTCGGGGTTTGGGCATTGGGGGGGCCAGAACGGCGATGCGGCCACCATAGCCGATGGCAGCCAACTGCGCGATGGCCGTCGTGGCGTCATGCGTGGTGGCGAACAGGGGCACGATCACCCATGCGGGCTGAACAGATGCCAGAAAGTCGGCGGTCAGCATGGTAAAGTTGACATGAATAAGGCCGGTCGATTCCAACGGCCCGTCCGGGCCAAACAATTCCGCGCAATCCATGGCCAAGACCGGCCCGCCCAAAGACGTCAAGGGCAGGTTCTGCGCCAAGGCCGCAGGTATTCCGTTCAGGTCCATCTTGCGCCGCCTGTCACCAATCGGTTGCACTTTTGACATAGTGCTAATTGTCAGAACTTGCGCAGCGAAGGGGGCGAAAATATGGCCGCAGCGTTGCGGATTTGCGTTTTACGGGTGTGCATGCGGGCCAAATTGGGCAAGATTGGCTAAGATTGTGGCCCGCTGGCTGCCCAGGACTGGTCAATCCGGCAGTAGGTTGCGTTCCAGTCTTGATCCGGTCAGACGGATGACGGGCCGGTCAAAGGCAGCAGCGCAGGGTGGCGGCAAGGGGGTAAAGGGACTGTCATGGCGCAGAAAGACACATTGCACGGGGCTTTGTCAGAGGGTGCGGCTGC
>JBAXXO010000116.1:0-9905 GCA_037127855.1 Alphaproteobacteria bacterium | reverse complement strand
GCGATGCGGCCCATCAGGGGAACCGGCCATTCGACGAGACCTGCCACCTCGGTCAGCAAGGCGGCGTCGGGCACCAGATCCAGGCCGGCGGCAAAGGCCAGGTTCGTGGCACCCTGCCAGATGGCGGCCTCGCGTTCGGCGGAGTCGAGGATCACGAAATTGCGTTTCAGTTTGCCGGCATAGTCGTCGAAGTTGTGGACAGCGATGCGGCCCGCGCTGAGAAAGCGGTGGCCCTCGGTCGTGTTGCCAGCCACGATGCCGTCGACCGACAGCGGCACGACTTGTGCCCCGGCCTCATCCGACAGCAGGCACAGGATGGATTGCAGCGGGCGGACCCAGCGCAGCGAACCCGCGCCCCAGCGCATGGATTTAGGCCAGGGGAAGGTGCGGATCACCTGTTCCAGCACTTCCGCCACAATCGCATCTGCGGGGCGACCGGGCTTCTTGATCACAGCAAAAAACACCTCGCCCTTCTTGTCGGCGCGGCGCTCCAACTGGCTGAGCGTCACGCCCGTGGCGCGCAGGAAGCCCTCGATGGCGGCGGGAGGGGCCGAGATATTCGGCCCCTTGCGTTCCTCGACTTGTGCGCGGCTTTCAGGGGACAGGCCGTCCAAAGCGAGCACCAGACGGCGGGGGGTCGAGAAGGCACCTGCGCCGGCATAGGTCAGGCCCGCCTCGACCAGACCGTTGGTGACGAGGCTGCGCAGGTCTTCGCGGGCGCGGGCCTGCATGCGGGCCGGGATTTCCTCGGAAAACAGTTCGATCAACAGGTCCATGTCACTCTCCACCCGAGGCCGCGTCAATACCGGGTTTCAATTGGTGCCAGGCATAACCATGACCATCGGAAAACACGGCCACCACAGAATCGACATCGCGCGCCACGTCAGCCTTGCCCAGGAAAGCGATCGCCTCACCACTTTCCAGCGCCGCGCCAATGCGGGCGGCGTCAAAGCAATCGAACCACGAGGGGGCATTCAAGGGGACGGCCTTATCATAGAACTCGAACCCCTCGGTCAGGGTCGGCTGATCCAGGATCGTCGTGAAACAGGCGCGGAACCGCAGGGGCGAGGACTCGGCGTCGATGCCTTGCAAGTCCTTGACGGGGATGGCCTCGGGCAAACCCGTGGCCAAGGCGGTCAGTTCGATCTCGTCACCGACAACAAAGGAGGCAGGGTGATAAAAGGCATATTCCTGCAGGTAATACATGGCCCCGCCGGCCAGCAACGCTGTCAACACGATGAAACCCCCGACGATCTTGCCATTCACAGGTCCGCCCCCGCTGGTGTGAGGCGAAAGGCATCGGCGCAGGCCTTGGCCAGAGTGCGGACCCGGCCGATATAGGCCTGCCGTTCGGTCACCGAAATCACGCCGCGTGCGTCCAGCAGGTTGAACAGGTGCGAGGCCTTGATCGCCTGATCATAGGCCGGGTGCGCCATGATGATGCGCTTGCCGGATTTGGGGTCGTCGGGCGCAACGGCCAGCAGGCGGGCGCATTCCTCCTCGGCATCCTGAAAATGCCGCAGCAACTGCGTGGTGTCTGCGGCGTCGAAATTGTGTCGGGAATACTCTTCCTCGGTCTGACGGAAGATGTCGCCATAGGTCAGGGCGATGGGGCTTTGCGGGTCGTTGAAAGGCATGTCCATCACGTGGTCGATTCCCAGAACATACATGGCCAGTCGCTCCAGCCCGTAGGTCAATTCGCCCGATACGGGGCGGCAGTCATGGCCACCGACCTGCTGGAAATAGGTGAACTGCGACACTTCCATGCCGTCACACCAAATCTCCCATCCCAGACCCCAGGCCCCCAATGTCGGGCTTTCCCAGTCATCCTCGACAAAACGGATGTCGTGAACCGCGGCGTCGATCCCGATGGCGCGCAAAGAGCCCAGATACAAGTCCTGCAGGTCAGGCGGCGAAGGTTTGATGATGACCTGATACTGGTAATAGTGCTGCAAACGATTGGGGTTTTCGCCATAGCGACCGTCGGTCGGGCGACGCGAGGGTTGGACATAGGCCGCAGCCCAAGGCCGCGAGCCGAGCGAGCGCAGCGTGGTGGCCGGGTGGAACGTCCCGGCGCCGACTTCCATGTCATAGGGCTGCAGGATGGCGCAGCCTTGCGCGGCCCAGTAATTCTGCAGCCGCAGGATGACTTCCTGAAAGCTGCGGGGCGCGGATGTTTCGGCGGGCATGGAAAGAATGGACATGGGTCAGCCTCCGGCGATGCGCCCTCTCCTTATTGGCACAGGGGCGACGGGTCAATGTGGCCTGCCCGCCCCATCCACCGCTTTCCCTGCGAAATAGGGGTGCATCCGCGCAACTGTCTGATAAAGTCCCGCAAAATGCCAATCTGTCCACAGGGCATCGCCAAAAAGGGTTCGGTTGAGGATGAGAGTTCTGAGTTTTCTGTTCTGCCTGTGCGCCATTTGGATAGCGCAGCCCGCTATGACGCAAGACAAAAGCTGGCTGCAGATCGAGGCGCAACCGAACCTGAACACAGCCATGGACCGCGCCCGAGCCTATGCCGCCCTGTTCCCAGACGTCGAAGGCTATCGCCTGCGGAGCGGTTGGTATGGCATCGCCCTGGGTCCGACGACACCGCAAGCAGCAGCCGCGCGGCTGCTGGTCCTGCGCAGACAAAACCTGATCCCTGTGGACAGTTATCTGGCTGACGGCGCCAGCTATGCCGAACGCTTTTGGCCGTTAGGGCTGGACGCCACCACCGATTTCAACGATCCCGCGACCACAGAACCGGCAGCCGAGGCGATGCCTGCGGTCGAGAGCATCCAGACGGAGAGCATCCTGCCCGACTTGGGCGACCTCTTCGCACAAACTCCGTTGATCACGGAATCTGAACAGACGCTGGGCGAAGCCAAGGCCGACGAGGCCGCGTTGACCGCGAATGAGAGAGAGTTGTTGCAAGAGGCGTTGAAATGGTTCGGATTTTACAATGGCAAGTTGGATGGCAGCTTTGGCAAAGGCAGCCGTGCCGCATTTGCCGCATGGCAGGCGGCGAATGGTTTTGAACAAAGCGGCATTCTGTCAACCCGGCAGCGCAACAAACTGACCAGTGACTATGCCAGCGACAAGGCCGAGTTCGGCTTTGCCACGGTGACCGAGGCGGAGTCTGGAATTTCGATCACGCTGCCGCTGAACTTGATCCAGTTTGATCACTACGAACCGCCCTTCGTGCATTACGCCGAAAAGAATGGATCGGGATTGAAGGTGCTGCTGATCTCGGAACCGGGCGGCAAAGCGGCGCTGAAGGGCTTGTATGATATTCTGCAAACGCTGGAGATCATGCCCGCGACGGGCGAACGCGCCTTGCTGGAAGACAGTTTCACGATCCGCGGCCGCAATGACAAGATCGAGACGCTTGCCTACGCCGCGGCAGTCGGAGGCAATATCAAGGGTTACATCGTCAGTTGGAACCTGGCCGATGCTGACCGGATGACCCGAATTCTGGCCGCCGTGCAATCCAGCTTCCGTTCACTGGGGGATCAGGCGCTTGACCCCGGCATGGTGCCGTTGTCCGAGGCCGTCAAGCGCGGGCTTTTGGCGGGGCTTGACGTCAGTCAGCCAAAATTCGCGCGCTCGGGTTTCTTTGTCAACCCAAAAGGGCTGATCTTGACCGCTTTGCAATCCGTTGAAAACTGTAGAAAAATTTCCATCGAGCGGACAAGTGAGGCCAAAGTTACCTATGCCGACCCAAGCTTGGGCATTGCGCTTTTGACGCCCAAAACACCGATGGCACCCAAAGCCATCGCAGGCTTTGCGACGACGGGCCGCAAGGGTTCGAAGGTTGCCTTGTCGGGGTATTCCTATGGCGACAAGCTTCCCGCCCCCGTGATCACTCCGGGTGTGCTGGAGGATAACACCGGCTTGAACGGCGAGCCCAATATCACACAGCTTGGTATTTCGGCTTTGACCGGCGACATAGGTGGTCCGGTGCTGGATTCATCGGGGGCTGTGCTGGGCATGTTGATGCCAATGGATACAACAACCGGCAAGCAACTGCCCGACGGCGTTGCCTTTGCCATTTCAGCGCCCGCCTTGACTGCCCTGCTTGCCGCGCAGGGCATTAAGCCGGCGCAAGGCGGCACAATGCCCATGACGCCAGATGCATTTGCCGCAAATGCCCGTGATATGACCGTGTTGATCAGCTGCTGGGAATGAATAGCATAACCCTTGCGGTCAAGTTTTCGCGCGCCAAAGCGGCGTAGGTCTCGATCAGGTCCATCTGATCAATAGCAACATTTCCAACGGCTTGCCTGTCTTGGATTGCACGCAATCTGGATGAGAGTGCGTGCAATCGGCTTTAGCCGACATGGTACAAAGACGCGAACAGGCGCGGGTCAAGGCTTTCAGCGGCAAAGGTCGGCCCCTCGGTCAGAACCGAGACGGCATCATGGCTATGCAGGCTTTCTTGATGGCTGGCCACAATCCGGAAATCACCGATGCGTGGTTCATCCATCAAGGCCGCACAAAAACTGCGCGCCGCATCCTCGACGAAGATCGGGTTTGCGGCATTCAATTCGGCAAAAGCCTGTTCATCCTCACGCTTGACCATGACCTGCGTTTCGGTCGGTACGGCCCGCCGGGCAAGCTCGATCAGATCCTCGAACCATAGGCAGTCCGGACCGACGTCTTCGACAGAAATGCGTGCAACCGAACGTTGCGAATGCGGCGTGGCCAACTGCCCACGTGTCCTGCGGGCATGTTCGGACAGTTCCAGCGAACACGGGCAAGTGCTGGAATAGACGAAGTCCAGATGCATGATCCGCTTGCGCACGCCGCCGATATCCACCAGTTCAAGGGCAATATCGTAATACTGCCATCCCTGCAGGCCCGACCTGAGCGACCCGACCTTGACCGGGAAGGAAAAGCGCATCTGGATCCGGGCGTCAAACGAACCAAGATCACGCTTGTAATCCTCAAGTGCGTGTTCGATCACCTGAAAACTGAAATCCCGTTCGGCATGGACATAGAAAGACCGCATGATGCGGCTCATGTTGATGCCCTTCTTTTCAGCCTCAAGACTGACGGTGCCGGTGACCGAGGTTTCCAGCGCCAGATCGCCATTGTCCCGCGTCCGGTAGCGGATCGGCAGGCGAAAGTTCGAGATGCCGACGTGCTGAATGACCTGCTTGGCACCCACGATCAGGCTGGCAGGCCCGTTCTGCAAATCAGGCAAACCATCCTTGTAATCGTCCGAAACACGAAAACCCTGCGGGTATTGGCGGCTCATCAAAGGATAGCCCTGCCCCAGCAAGGCACCCGCCTGCGGGTCCAAGGCGACAATTTCCGCCTCTGTCGCGCGGTCGGCCCAAAGTTTCAACAGGCTCAAGGCGGCTTCCGCCTCGGCCTTGGACGGGGTGGCATCCAGATCAGTCAGACGGATGTTCATGGCAGCGATCCCTTTTCCATAAGGCGTCAGTCACGTCATATAGGGCTTGTCGCGCTGTTTCACAGCCCATTTCGTAGGAATACGTCAGCGCCAAGCAATCAGATCACAGCCAAAGCGGCTTTCAACTCACGCGTCAGATCGCCTGCATCCTCCAGCCCGACCGACAGACGGATCAGACCCGGCGTGATGCCCAAACGGTCTTTCTGCTCCTGCGGCAGGCGGGAATGTGTGGTGGTGGCGGGATGCGTGGCGATGGTCTTTGCATCGCCGAGATTGTTGGAAATCTTGATGATATCCAAGGCGTTCATGAACTTGAACGCCGCCTCTTTGCCACCGTTGATCTCGAATGTCACCAAGGTGCCGCCCGACCCCATCTGGTCCATCGCAAGGTCATGCTGCGGGTGGCTGGCCAGCCCCGGATAAATGACGCGTGATACCTGCGGCAAAGTCTGCAATACCTCGGCGATTTCTTGCGCAGAGGCGGCCATTGCCCGGCATCGCAAGTCCAGCGTGGCCATGCCGTTCAGCATGATCCAAGCCGTAAAGGGCGACATCGAGCCGCCGGTATGTTTCATATAGGGTTCGAGAGTCGTGCGGATGAATTCGCGACTGGCGCAAACCACCCCCCCCAAAGCACGGCCTTGTCCGTCGATATGCTTGGTGGTGGAATAGACGACGACATCGGCCCCCTGCTCCACCGCCCGAGAAAAGATCGGCGTGGCAAAGACGTTGTCGGCAATCACCAGCGCACCGGCGGCACGGGCAATCGCCGAGACGGCCCTGATGTCCACCATTTCCAGCGTCGGGTTCGACATGCTTTCAAAGAACACCGCCTTGACCCCCGGCACCACCGCCGCTCGCCACTGGTCCAGATCGGCACCATCGACAAAGGTTACCTTGACGCCAAAGCGCTGCAAAACCTCTTCCAACACATACAGGCAGGACCCGAACAGCGCACGTGCCGAAACGACGTGGTCGCCTGCCCGCAGCAAGGCCATCAAGGCGCCAGATACAGCCGCCATGCCGGACGCCGTGGCAAAGGCGTCCTCGGTGCCCTCTAATGCTGCGATCCGCTCTTCAAACATGCGCGTCGTGGGGTTGCCATATCGCGCATAAATGAATTCATCATCGCCAGCCTTGACAAAACGAGCTTCGGCAGTCTCGGCATCAGGATAGACAAAGCCCTGGGTCAGGAAGATAGCCTCGGCCATCTCGCCATACTGGCTGCGGCGACTGCCCTGATGCACCAATTGTGTGCGGGTTTTCCAGCCCTTTCCCCCCAAAGTCGTCATCGGCCCTACTCCAAACAAAAAGCCCCGCAACCAAAAGGTTCCGGGGCAGATAACCCTGACCTTTTTAGCGGGTTGTTTAACGTGGCCCGCAATCTGGTTACAAAGCGCCACTACGCGGAATTATCCCCTGCCCCGGCAAAGGTCAACGCCCAGTTCCGGCTTGTTTTCACAATTGTCCCACCACAGGTCGTAGCCTGTCCCTTTGTCAGACTGCCCAAGCATGAAAAACTGCCCGAAAGAAAACTGCCAACCCGCCAGACTGGCTTGCACGATCAATATTTCGCGCAACAAAATCAGCGGAGTGCCGAAAACAGCAATCCGCCGCGCCGTTTCGGTCGGCCAGCAGCATTACCGCGGCACCCTTTGGCGCAGGTCGATCATGGCAAGCCCGTCAGGATTTGTCTTCGGGCGCTTCTATCCCGTAGCGGCTGAACAGGCGGGCTTGCGTCATCAAAAAGGCGAACATAGCGACGGTCAGCCCTACGACCTTGAACCAGACCCAGGTCTCGGTGGTAAAGTTGCGCCAAATCACCTCGTTCACAACGGCCAGCACGCCAAAAAACAGCATCATGCGACGGGTCAGGATGACCCAGCCCGCCTCCTCCATCGGCAAAGTTTCCTGCATCACCAGCCGCAGATAGGATTTGCCCTGCAGCAGGCCGACCCCCAGGACCGCGGCAAAGAAGGCATAAATGATCGTCGGCTTCATCTTGAAAAAGTGCTCGTCATTGAACCAGACGGTCAGCCCGCCCATGAACAACACCACCACAAGGGTGAAAACCTGCATAGCGCTGATCTTGCCGGTCAGCCGCCACAACGCAAGAATCGAGGCGGCAAAGACCAGAATGAATACGGCCGTCACCGCGATGAAGCCGGAATATGTCTGCCCGCCCAGCACAACAACTTGATCCTTGAACTTCCAATAGCCCAGCATGAAGGCCACCAGCGGCCCATATTCCAAGGCCATCTTGACCCGCGTGTCGTAAGGTTTCGGCTCGTTCATCCCGCACTCTCCATCATGACCGCGCCCATGGCGATCAAACCCACCAGGGCCACCTGAACCGGCCCCCCCTTCTCGCCCAAAAACCAGCCGCCAATCAAGACCGCAAACAAGGTCGAGGTTTCGCGCAGCGCGGTGGACACACCCAACCGGTCGATCCGGGTGGCCAGCATGATGCCGACAAAGCTGAAATAGGCCATGCAGGCCCCAATTACACCCCGCTGCCGCCAGGGCATCGCCTGTGTCAGGATTGCGCCACAGGCTACAGGTCACCACCGGGAGGAACATGCTGTCAATCATGAAAAACCATGCAAGGATTGTGAACAGATGCGCATTGGCACGCCTGCCCTGGGCCGGACAGGTCGCCACGAACCCGCCAGTGATCCGGGCTAATAGGTCGGCCAGAAACAGATTCTGCCCCGCGGGCACATGCGACAGGTTCGAGGCGTCGGGTCCCAGGGTGCCCGCCGCCAGTGACGAAACGCCTATAGCGGGTTGCACTCAATCTGATTCAGATTGAGTGCAACCCAAGACAGGCAAGCCATTGGGAATGTTGCGAGTTGCGTCGGGTCAGGTGAACCTGACCCAACGCAACTCGCTCTAGGCCGCCAACCCCTTGGCGCCCATATCGAGGAACTTCTCACGCCGGTCCGCGATCAGCGACGCCGGTTTCTTGCCCGACAATTCCTTCAACATGGCTTCGATGGCCTTGCCCACCGCGTCCATCGCCTCCTTGCGGCCGCGTTGCGCGCCGCCCGTAGGCTCTTTGACGATCCGGTCGATGACGCCCAGCTTTTGCAAATCCTGCGCCGTCAACCGCAACGCCTCGGCCGCCTCGCGCATCTTTTCGGCATCCTTCCACAGGATGCTGGCACAGCCCTCGGGGCTGATCACCGAATAGATCGAATGCTCCAGCATCGCGATCCGGTTGGCCGTCGCAAAGGCCACCGCCCCGCCAGACCCGCCCTCGCCGATGATCACCGCCACAACCGGCACCCCCAGCGCCAGCGACTGCTCGGTCGCCCGTGCAATGGCCTCCGACTGGCCCCGCTCTTCGGCCCCCTTGCCCGGATAGGCACCGGGCGTGTCAACCAGCGTGATCACCGGCAGGCGGAACTTGTCGGCCATCGCCATCAGGCGGATCGCCTTGCGATACCCCTCGGGCCGCGCCATGCCAAAGTTGCGCGCGATCCGGCTCTTGGTGTCATTGCCCTTTTCCTGACCGATCACCATGACCGGCATGTCATTGAACCGCGCCAACCCGCCCATCACGGCATGATCATCGGCAAAGTTCCGATCCCCCGCCAAAGGCATGAATTCTGTGAACAGCGTCTCGATGTATTCTTTGCAATGCGGCCGGTCCGGATGCCGCGCGACCTGACATTTCTGCCATGCCGTCAATCCCTTGTACAAATCCTTCAGCATCTGGTCGGCCTTGCGGTCCAACGCCGCCGCCTCGTTCGAGACATCCATCCCGGCATTGCCCCGCGCCATGGCACGCAATTCCTCTGCTTTGCCCTCGATCTCGGCCAAAGACTTTTCGAATTCCAGATATTGCATGGACGACACTCCTTGGACCCGGTCTGCCCCTATATGGTCAAACCGGACCCAAGATGCAACCAAACCCGTATCCTCACCCCATGAACAGCACGCCCCAAAGCTTGCGCTTCAGGGCGCGCACCCTCCCCTTGATGCTGCGTCGGGCCTCCCCTCCCTTGGCAGCAGGGAGTGTCGTGATCTGTGTATTCCAGCCCAGACCGTGCACCTTCCGTCACGAAGGTGTCAATTCTTTCCTTTCGCCGTCCTTGATTGTCCAACACCTGCACATCCATGAAATCCGACCCGTCAAACACCCCCTTCCCCCCCGCCGCCAAATCCGCAACACTCAAGCCCAAAAAGGCGCGCCCCATGATCACCGTCACCCGCGACAGCTTCCGCCTTGCCCGCACCTTCACCATCTCGCGCGGGTCCAAAACCGAGGCGCAGGTTCTGACCGTCCGCATCACCCGTGGCGGCGTGACCGGCTGGGGCGAATGCGTGCCCTATGCGCGCTATGGCAGCAGCCTGGACAGCGACACCGCCCTGATAGAGGCCCTGCCGCCCGACATCACGCGCCAAACCCTGCAACACATCCTGCCCCCCGGCACGGCCCGCAACGCGATGGACTGCGCGCTGTGGGACCTTCAGGCCAAAACGACCGGACGCCGCG
>JBAXXO010000115.1:0-9951 GCA_037127855.1 Alphaproteobacteria bacterium | reverse complement strand
GTTGCGAGTTGCGTTCAATCAGGTGAACCTGATTGAACGCGACTCGCTCTAGGCAGCGATGGCTTCGACGCTTTGGCTTTGCGCGCCAACCTCTTGGACGGCTTGGACGATGTCTGTGCCAAACAAACGCAGGACCTGCGTTACATCACACTCCGATCGGCATCAGGGCCGGGTCGCGCATCACGGGGCGCGGGGCGATCAGGTCGCGCCACTGGGAATAGGCGCGCGAGACGGGCGGGTTGGCGGGGCGGGCGATGTGCTGGCCGTGGCCGGGTTTGGCGGTGCCGCCGGTTGGGCCCCACAGGACCGTGCCGCGCGACAGGGTATACCGCGGCAGGCCGGTGACGGTGTAACCCTCGAAGACGTTGTAATCTATGATGGATTTCTGGGTAGCGGCAGAAATGGTCTTGGTCGACTTGGGGTCAAAGACCACGATGTCGGCATCGGCCCCCACCGAAATTGCACCCTTTTTGGGATGGATGTTCAGGATCTTGGCGATATTGGTCGAGGTGACGGCGACAAATTCGTTCATCGTCAGGCGGCCGGTGGCAACACCATGGGTCCATAGCAGGCTGAGCCGGTCTTCCAGACCGCCGGTCCCATTGGGGATCTTGGTGAAATCGCTGCGGCCAAGTTGCTTTTGCGCCGTGGTAAAGGCGCAGTGATCGGTCGCGACGACCGACAAAGTGCCCGCCGCCAGCCCCGCCCACAGACTGTCTTGATGCCGCTTGTCGCGAAAGGGCGGCGACATCACACGCTGGGCGGCATAATTCCAGTCGGGATTTTGGTATTCGGTCTCGTCCAGCAACAGATGCTGGATCAAAGGCTCGCCCCAGACGCGGGTGCCGGCCTGTTTCCAGCGCCGAATCGCTTCATGCGCCTGTTCGGACGAGGTATGCACGATATAGACCGGCACGCCCACGGCATCGGCGATCATGATGGCGCGGTTGGTCGCCTCGCCCTCAACCTCGGCAGGGCGGGAATAGGCATGGGCCTCGGGGCCTCGGTTGCCTTCCGTCAGCAGTTTGGCCTGCATGCCGGCAATCAGATCGCCATTCTCGGCATGGACGAGCGGGATCGCCCCCAATTCGCGGCAGCGGGTGAATGAGGCGAACATCTCATCGTCATTCACCATCAAGGCGCCCTTGTAGGCCATGAAATGCTTGAAGGTGTTGATCCCCTGATCGACGCAGTCTGCCATATGTGCCCAAATCTCTTTCGACCAGCCGGTGATGGCCATGTGAAAGCCGTAGTCGATCGAGGCCTGACGCCCGGCGCGTTCGTGCCATTGCGCCAAAGGCCCCAGCAGGTCGGTCGGGCTGGAGATGACGTGATCCACCACCATTGTCGTACCGCCAGATGCGGCGGCAAAGGTGCCGCTTTCCCAAGTCTCGGCGCAGGATGTGCCCATGAACGGCATTTCCAGATGGGTATGCGGGTCGATCCCGCCTGGCATCACATAAGCACTCTCGGCATCGACCACGTTGTCACCGGCAAGGTCCGGCCCGATGGCGGTGATCACCCCGCCCTCCACCAGCACATCGGCCTTGTAGGTCAGGTCATGGGTGACGACAGTGCCGCCTTTGATCACGGTGGACATCAGTTTACTCCGGTAAAATCGCGCCTGCGCGTTCGGTGATGAGGGTGTAAGCCTCGGGGCGGCGGTGAAGGGCAAAGTTGAACACAGTCTCTTTGTAAATCCGCCCCATATCAAGGTCGCATTTGGCGGTGATCACCTCATCCTCGACCGTGACAGCCTGCGCCACGATCTCGCCCGACGGGGCGACGATCACGGATTGGCCGCCCATCTGCGACCCCTCTTCGTTGCCGCATTTGGCAGTAGCGACGACCCAGGTGGCGTTCTGATAGGCCCCGGCCTGCAAGGAAAGGTGATTGTGAAACAGGGTCAGACTGTCCATAGGTTGCTGATTGAGATGTCCAAAGGGCGTGTTATAGCCCAGCATCACCATCTCGACCCCTTGCAAACCCATCACACGGTAGGTTTCGGGCCAGCGGCGGTCGTTGCAGATCGCCATGCCCATGATACCGCCCATGCTGCGCCAGACCGGAAAGCCTAGGTTGCCGGGTTCATAATAGCGTTTTTCAAGGTGCTGAAAGGCGCGGTTGGGCAGGGGTTCGGACCAGCCGGGCAGATGCACCTTGCGATACTTGCCGACGATGGAGCCGGTTTGGTCGACCAGAATGGCGGTGTTATAGCGGTGCCGGTCGAGGGTCAGTTCGGCGTAACCGAGGTAGAATCCGATGCCCAGACGTTTGGCCGCATCAAACAGCGGCAGGGTTTCGGCCGAGGGCATTTCGGTTTCATAAAAGCTGTCAAGCTCGGCCTCATCCTCGATCATCCAACGTGGGAAAAAGGTGGTCAGGGCCATTTCGGTAAAGACAACCAGTTTTGCGCCGCGGCCATGCGCCTCTTGCATCAAGTCGAGCAGGCGGGCGACGGTTTGCGTGCGGGTTTCGGCCCGCGCAATCGGGCCCATTTGGGCGGCCGCAGTGATGATCTTGCGGGTCATGCGCCCCTCATCTGAACCAAAGCGGCGGCAAAGGCCGCCGCAGCGCCCACCCCGTCCACCACCCGCACCCCGTGCAGCGCCTCCATCCGCGCGGCCAGATCGGCCATGCCGGCGCAGCCCAGCACCACGGCACTGACCCCATCCTCGGCCTTGGCCCTTGCAATTTCGGCGCTGACCTTGTGATGCGCGCCGCTCGTCTCATCCTCCAGTTCCAGCACGGCAACGCCCGCCGCCCGCACCCTGACGCAGGCCGAGGCCAGACCGTAATGCGCCAGATTTTCCTCGATGACCGGGATGGCCACCGCCAGCGTTGTCACCACCGAAAACCGTCCACCCAGCAGCATCGCGGCATGAAACCCCGCCTCGCCGATCCCCAGCACCGGCACCTTGACCGAGGCCCGTGCGGCATCGAGTGCGGGGTCATCAAAGCAGGCGATCACAATGGCATCCGCCCCCATCAGGGCCGCGCGCGCCACCTCGGCCATCACAAAGGGCCGGCAGATCGCGTCATCCTCGGGGCCCTGAATGGCGGGGGGCGATCCGTGGCAGGTTATGCCGATGATCTGCGCCTGCGGTGCCGCATCTTGCGCCGCCTTGGCAGCCTTGTCGGTCATCGAGACCGTCGAATTGGGGTTTATGACGGCGATGCGCATCAGACCATTCCCTTGCCAGCATCCGAACCCGCCCGGTTGCGACGGCGGTTCAGCACGAACACGGTCAGCAAGAACAGCCCGATCACCACAAAAGAAAACAGCGTTGTCAGCGTGCCAAGGGCAAAGATCACCGGGGTGGTGACATTGGTGGTCATGCCGTAAATCTCCAATGGCAGGGTATTGCGGCTGCCAGAGGTCAGCAAGGTACGGGCGAATTCGTCATAAGACAGGGTAAAACCGAACAGTGCCACCCCCATCAGCGACGGTGCAATGATCGGCAGGACGACATGGCGCACCGTCTGCCAAGGGCTGGCACCCTGATCGCGCGCCGCCTCTTCATAGGCGGGGTTAAAGCGGTTGAAGACGGCAAACATCACCAGCAGGCCAAAGGGCAGTGTCCAGGTCAGTTGCGCGCCAAAGCCCGAAGTCGCCCAATGCACCGGCAGTTTGGCCTGCGAAAAGAACAGACCGACCCCCAGCGACACCAGGATCGACGGGATCACCAGCCCGGCAATCGCCAGATAGAACAGCACGCCCGCGCCAGCAAATTTCTTGCGAAACGCCAGCCCCCCCATCACCGAAACCACGACCGTGGTGACCATCACCATCAGCCCCAGCCGCAACGACCGGCTGAACGATCCCCAGATGTCGCCAACCGCCTGTTGCTGGAACAATTCATGAAACCAGTTCAGCGACACGCCGCGCATCGGAAACGTCAGGCCGCCCGTCGGCCCCTGAAACGACAGGATCGCGATGGTGATCGTCGGTCCGTACAAGAAAAGCACATAAAGGCCAAAGAAGGCGGCAAGGAAATAAAAGCTGCGCGGGCGCGGTTCCATGTCACAACTCCTTGCGGATGTTGACCACCCGCAGCAACAGGCCCACCACCAGCAGCACTGTCAGCAACAACACAACTGCGGTGGCCGACGCCGATGGGTATTGCAACAGGCCGATATCGTTCGAAATCAAGCGGCCCACATTGGCCGATTGCGACCCCGACATGAAGCGCACCGTGATAAAGTCGCCCATCACCAACGTCAGCACAAAGATGGTGCCGATCATGATGCCGGGTTTGGTCAGCGGGATGATCACGTTCCACAGGATCTGCGCACCCGAGGCACCGGCGTCGCGCGCCGCCTCGATCAGCGATTTGTCGATGCGCATCATCGTGTTCAGAATTGGGATCACCATGAAGATCGTATTGATATGCACAAAGGCCAGAATGACGGCGAAATCCGAAAACAGCAGCCATTCCAGCGGCTGGTCGATCACGCCCAGATGCATCAGGCCCGAATTGGCCAACCCGTTGCGGCCCAAAAACGGAATCCACGATATCATGCGGATGATGTTCGACGTCCAGAACGGCACCGTACAGATCAGTGCCAGCACGATCTGCATCGTGTTCGAGCGCACATGAAACGCCAGAAAATAGGCAACCGTGAATCCGATGCCCAGCGTCAGGGCCCATGTGATCACGGCATATTTGAATGTCGAAAGGAACACCGTATAGGTGACGGGTGAGCCGAAAAGAAATTCGTAATTGTCAAAGGCAAAGGCCGGTACAATCGAAAATTCGGTCGTCTGCCAGAAGCTGACGATCACGATCATGATCACCGGAATGACCAGGAATACCAGCAGCACCAAAGCCAAGGGCGCGACCAGCAGCCACCCGGTCAGGTTGCGCGATTTCAGGATCCTGTCCACGTAAACCCCTTGCAAAAAGCTGCCCCATTCCCTGCCGGAAAGATGGCACTTTCACTTAGCAGCGCGTTGCGTCGGGTCAGTTTCACCTGACCAGACGCAACGCGCCAGATTCTGAACGGCGTGCCTGTCTTGGGTCGCATTCAATCTTTCTCAGATTGAATACGATCCGCTTCAGGCCGCGATGAATTCGTTCCACTTGCGAACCATGTATTGGTTCTCGTCCATGACCGAATTCCAGCACGCCACTTTGCCCATGCGGTCGACAAAGGCACCGCCGTCGCGCACAGCGCCAGCTTTTTCCATCACGGCACCCTGCGGGCTGGTGATATCGCCCGCGGCAGGCTTGCCCTCATACCAGAAGCCCCATTCGTCCGCCGACATGAACAACTTGGAGGTTTCCGGCACGGCCGAGTAGTAGCCCTGCCGCATCAGGAAGCCGCCAACCCAGCCCGACAGATACCAGTTCAGGTATTCATAGGCCGCGTCCAGTTGCAAGCCCGACAGACCCGATGACAGGCCGATGCCGCCGCCCCATGACCGATAACCCTCTTTCAACGGCTGGTAGGTGCAGGCGATGCCCTTGGACCGCACGGCGGCAATCGCCGGCGACCACATCGACTGGATGACAACCTCGCCCGAGGCCATAAGGTTGACGCTTTCGTCGAACGACTTCCAGAAGGCGCGGAATTGGCCGTTCTTCTTGGCTTCGGTAAAGATCGCCATCGTCTTGTCGATCTCTTCCTTGGTCATGTTGCCCTTGTCGCCATACTTGATCTCACCCATGGCCTCGCAAACCATTGCAGCGTCCATGATGCCGATCGACGAAATGTCGAGGATCGAGGCCTTGCCCTTGAACTCGGGGTTCAGCAGTTCGGCCCAGCTGTCAATCGGGCGACCGATCAGGTCAGGGCGGATGCCCAGCGTGTCGGCGTTGTAGATGGTGGGAATCAGCGTCATCCAGCCGGTCGGGGCCTTGGCAAATTCCTTGCCATCGATGGCATCGACAAAGCCTACGGTATGCGGGGCCGTTCCCTGGGCAATTACCGAATCCGGGGCCAGCTTGCCGTCGATGAAGATGCCGACGATCTTGTCGTAATTCTTGATCTTGGACACATCCATCGCCTGCAGGTTGCCGGTCGGCCAGACCTTCTTGCAGATCCAGTATTCGATGTCGGCAATGTCATAGCTGTCGGGCTGGGTCGCAACCTTTTGCGTCACTGCGTCTGAATCCAGCGCGGTCATTTCCAGCGTGAAACCCAAATCCTCCTTGACCTTGGCGGCCACCTCGTTGAACGCCGAAACGCCCGTACCGGCCTGACGCAGCACGACATCCTTGATGTCTTGCGCCCAGATCATCGGGGCGGGAAAGGCGCTGGCGGCGACCGCGGCGGCACCGCCCTTCAACAGGCTGCGGCGCGAATAGTGGTTCTTTTTCATCATGTTCCTCGATGTTGATGTTTCAGGCAGTCAATCGGTGCAGGCGGCTATCATCCCAAGTCATGCACACGGCATCGCCGGGGGATTTCGGATCGTTGTAAAAGTCGGCTTCCGGGATCAGCGCCAGAATCTCCTGATCGCCAGCGGCCCGCGCGGTCAGCGCCACATGCGCGCCCTGATACTCGACCGAGGTCACGACAGCCGCCGCCCCCTCGGCCGCCAGCCGAACCTCGTCGGCGCGCAAGGCAAAATGTCCCTGCGGCAACGCCATCACATTGTGACCGCCGATAAACCGCGCGACAAACTCGGTCATGGGCGCGTTGAACACGTCGCGCGCCGAACCCGTCTGCTCGATCCTTGCATTGTTCATCACCACGATTTCATCGGCCAAGGCCAAAGCCTCGTCCTGCCCATGCGTGACATGCAGGAAGGAAATTCCCAATTCGCGCTGCAACTTCTTCAACTCGCCCCGCATCCGGATGCGCAAGAACGGGTCAAGCGCCGACAAGGGTTCGTCCAGCAGCAACACCTGCGGCTTGGTGATCAAGGCGCGCGCCAAGGCCACGCGCTGCTGCTGGCCACCCGACAATTGCGCGGGCAATCGGTCAGCGTATTTCGACATGTCGACCAGTTCCAGCAACTCGCCCGCCGTCTTGCGGCGAACGTCTGCGTCGACACCCTTCATCTTAAGGCTGAAGGCCACATTGTCGGTCACGTTCAGATGCGGGAACAAGGCATAGGACTGGAACATCATTGCCGTGCCGCGCTTGGCCGGGTCCAGATCCTGCACCTCTTTGGCGGCCAGCACGATCTGGCCCGCTGTGACCGTCTCATGGCCCGCGATCATGCGAAGGGTCGAGGATTTGCCGCAGCCTGACGGTCCCAGCAGACAGACATAGGTGCCCCCGCGAAACACATGACTGACGTCCGAAACCGCCACGGCCCCGCCGGAATAGCGTTTGGTCACATGGACCAGTTCCAGATCATCATACCCGCGCAAGCTCTGCTCCAACTCAATTGATCCAGGCGCCATTAAAGGCAGCAATGACGATACCACCATGCGCAGTCTGCAAAAAACGCCCAATTATCGTGTAGCGCGGTATTATTTGGCAAGCCAAGGGGGATTTGCATGATTTTAAGGCGCAACTTTCATCTGACGCCCAATTTTTTCGATTCTCGGCTACCAGGCCAGCCGGTACAGCGCGCCCGCCAGAACCCGTATCCCCAGCATGATGTCGTCCAGGCTTGAATACTCTTCCGGCGTGTGGCTGCGGCCATCCTTGCTGCGGACAAAGATCATCCCCACCGGACAGACCGCCGCCATCTGCTGGCTGTCATGCCCCGCCCCGCTGGCCATCAGCATATGCGGCACATCCGCCGCCGCCGACCGCAATGCCGCCACAATCGCGGGCGCGCAGACCGTGGGCGGCAGATCGAACTGTACCTCGGTCTGCAAGGTCAACCCGCGCCGCGCCGCCACCTCGGTCAACATGGCAGCATGGGTGCGGTGCAGGGCGGCATAGTCGTCTGGCCCTGGGTGCCGGGCATCGAGCGTGAATCTCACCTCACGCGGGATGATTGCGGGCGCATTGGGCTGCACTGCGATGCGGCCGATCGTCGTCACCGCCGGGCGGCCAAGGCGGTGCGCGTGGCCGATCAACCGGTCCGTCAATTCGGCAAAACCCGCCATCGGGTCACGTCGCAAGTCCATCGGAAAAGCGCCCGCATGGTTGGCCTCGCCGGTCAGCGTGATCTGAGTGTGCCGGATGCCCGTGATTGCGGTGACCACCGCCACGGGCAGGCCCGCATCCTGCAACACCGGCCCCTGTTCGATGTGCAATTCGACAAAGGCCGCAAGGTCATCGCGCCGCGCATCTTCGATCCGCAAAGGGTCCAGCCCCACGGCCCGCATGGCATCGGCGATGCCGACACCGGCTTCGTCCTGTACCAGATCGGCATCGCCTGGCGCGATCCGACCGGTGATGGCGCGCGAGCCCCAAAAGCCTGCCTTGGGAAAACGGCTGCCCTCTTCCTCGCACAGCGATAGCACCTCAACCGGGCTTCTTGGCGGGCCGTAGGTCGCAACCAAAGCCTTGACAGCGAACAGGGCCGCCAGCACCCCCAAGGCCCCGTCATAGCGCCCACCCGGACATTGACTGTCGATGTGACTGCCCGACACCACCGCTGACCCGCCGTCACGCCCGTCGATCCGCCCCCACAGATTGCCGACCGCGTCCAGCCTTGCAACCAGCCCTGACGCAACCATCCACGATTGCAGCAGGTCCTGCGCGGCCACCCAGTCCGGTTCATAGACCCTGCGCCAGACGCCGGTCTGCGAATGCGCCCCGATCGCGCCCAGCGTCAGCAGTGCCGCCTCGATCTCGGCCGGGTTCAGGTTCAGGTCGTCTTGCGCAATTGTCATCAATCTCTCCTTCTCGGCGGATACGGCGCGCAGGACCTGATCAAGGCGAGCGCCCGCCACTACTGACATGATTTCAGGCCTGTTGCGTTCGCCATTTGCTGTTCAATCAGGCAGTCGCGCCCAAACCTGTGGCGATAAGTCGAAAAAAACAAGCCCAAGGCGGATGAACCCCCTTGTCAAGACAACAGATTGTGGATGCAACATGAACCTGGAATGCGAGGGGCGGTCATGAACGTAATCGGTGTCGATGTCGGCGGAACCTTTACCGATCTGATCTGGGCCGACACCACCACTGGCGCGCAGGTCATTCACAAGGTTCCCTCGACCCCCGATGATCCTGTCCGCGCCGTCATGACCGGCGCACGCGATCTGTGTCGCCTTGCCGGCATTGCGCCTGCCAGCGTCGATTTCGTGCTGCACGGCACCACCATCGCCACGAATGCCGTGCTGGAACATCGCGGTGCCCGAACCGGCATGATTACCAATGACGGCTTTCGTGACATCCTGCACATCGCCCGCCACCAGCGACCCGAGCACTATTCAATCCTGCAAGAGCTGCCTTGGCAATCGCGCCCGCTGGTGCGCCGTCAGCACCGCAAGACCGTGCCGGGCCGCCTGATCCCGCCCAGCGGTGCCGAATTGATTCCGCTGGACGAGGCCGCGGTCGCTGCCGCAGCAGCCGAATTGCTGGCTGAGGGCGTCGAAGCCGTCTGCATCTGCTTTCTGTTTTCCTACCTCAATCCCGCCCACGAGTTGCGCGCCGCCGAGATTGCCCGCGCCGCAATGCCCGGTGTCTTTGTCACCACATCGGCCACCATTTCGCCGCAGTTCCGCGAGTTCGAGCGGTTTACCACCGCCGCCCTTGCCGCCTTTGTCGGGCCAAAGGTCGGCGATTATGTCACGCGGCTGGAAACCGAGTTGCAAAGCGCAGGCTTTGGCGGCGAATTGCGCATCATGGCGTCGAACGGCGGCGTGGCGACCGCCCGCATGGTACGCGAGAAACCGGCTTTGACGCTGATGTCGGGCCTTGCGGCAGGCGTGCTGGGGGGTGGCTGGGTTGGGGCCCAGACTGGCCGCGACCGGCTGATCACCTTTGACATCGGCGGCACCTCGGCAGATATTGGCATCATCGACAAGGGCCAGATCGTCGAAACCGACGCCCGCTCGACCTCGATCGCGGGGTTTCCTCTGCTGATGCCGATGC
>JBAXXO010000114.1:0-10003 GCA_037127855.1 Alphaproteobacteria bacterium | reverse complement strand
TGTTCCTGGGGGGCAAAGCCGCCTTCGGGGCCGATCAGAATGGCCCAGGGGCCGCGCGGGCCGGTCACGGCGACGCGGGCACCGGCAAGCGCCTCGTCGCACCACAGCAGGTGGCGGTCTTGCGGCCATGTGGACAGCAGGCGGTCCAGCGGGGCGATCTCGGTCACTTCGGGCACATAAGTGGCACCACATTGCTCGGCCGCCTCGCGCGCATGGGCTTGCAGCTTGTCCTGACGGATACGCTCGGCATTTGTGCGGCTTGTTTGCACCGGCATCACGCGGGCTGCGCCCAGTTCGACGGCCTTTTCCACGATGAAATCGGTGCGCACCTTTTTCAGCGGGGCAAACAGCAGCCACAGGTCGGGCGGCAGGCGCAGGGGCGCGGTTTGCGTCTGACACAGCAAGACCCCGGCCCGCTTGCCGGCCTGCTGCACGGTCGCCCACCATTCGCCGTCGCGCCCGTTGAACAGCAGCACGGCGTCGTCCGCGACCAGACGCATGACGTTGAACAGATAATTGGCCTGATCGACAGACATCACAACCGCTTGCCCCGCAGCAAGCGACTGATCTACACAGAGTCTGATCCGGGCCTGTAACATGACGGAAAGACTATGGCTGAACCACGCGAAATGCCAGCGGTTGCCGATGCGGTGGCGGGCAATTGGGTCGATCTGTATGCCCCGGCGGCGGCGCGGCCCTATCTGCGACTGTCGCGGGCGGATCGGCCGATTGGCACATGGCTGCTGTTGGTCCCCTGTCTGTGGGGGATTGCGCTGGCGGCGATGGGCACGGGCTTTGCGCCTTGGGACATCTGGCTGGCGCTGTCTTGCGCGGCGGGGGCCTTTTTGATGCGCGGGGCGGGGTGCACGTGGAATGACATCACCGACCGCCATATCGACGCTGCCGTGGCGCGAACCCGCAGCCGCCCCTTGCCTTCGGGTCAGGTCACGGTCGGGCAGGCGCTGGTCTGGATGGTGGCGCAGGCGTTGTTCGCGGCGCTGATCCTGTTCAGCTACAACTGGCTGGCAGTCGGCCTGGGCATCGCCTCGTTGGCGCTGGTCGCGGTCTATCCCTTTGCCAAGCGGTTCACCTGGTGGCCGCAGGTGTTTCTGGGGCTGGCGTTCAACTGGGGCGCGGTTCTGGCCTATGCCGCCCATGCGGGCCGGGTGGATGCGGCGGCGGTGGTGCTGTTCGCGGCGGGCATCGCATGGACGCTGTATTACGACACGATCTATGCCTTGCAGGACCGCGAGGATGATGCCCTGATCGGCGTGAAATCCACCGCGCTGCTGTTTGGCCGCAAAGTCAGGCGCTGGCTGTGGGGGTTTGTCGCGGCGACGATGGTGCTGATGGCCATGGCGGTGATCATGGTACAGGCACCGCGTGGCAATGTAATGGCGATGCTGCTGGGGCTGACGGGGGTCTGGGCCTTTGGCTGGCATATGGCGTGGCAGATGCGTGGCTTGCGGGTCGATGATCCAGCCTCGTGCCTGCGCGCCTTTCGCGCCAACCGCGATGCCGGGCTGATCGCTGCGCTGTTTCTTGCCGCAGCCGCCATGGTCTGATTGATCCCACCCATCTCAGCGCATATGGATCATGCGGTGTGGTCAAGTCCTGAGTGACCGAGCCTGATTGACTGCCCCCGGCTGACGCCCCACCGCCCGAACCAAGGACTCTGCTGGAATTGACTGACCTCCGATCCGACCCGCCAGACGCAATGGTGCAGGAAATGGCAGCCGACGCCGCACCCAGCCTGCCCACCCAGCGCCGTCGGATCAGTCTGGCGCTGCTGGCCCCTGCGGCCTTTGTCGCGGCGGCGGTTCTGGCGGCTGGTCTGGCATGGGGCTTGGCCCGCGTCGTCGAAACCCGCTCGGCTGCGGCGGTGACCACGCGCCTGCTGGCCGAGGGTTATACCTGGGCCAGTGTCCAGGCCGACGGGCTGATCGTCGCCCTGTCTGGCACAGCCCCCAATGAGGCGATGCGGTTTTCGGCGATGAACCTTGCGGGCACGGTCGTTGATTCGGGCCGGTTGAGCGACAGATTCGAGGTCGAGCCGGCGCAGGTCATCAGCCCCCCGCGCTTTTCGCTGGAAATGCTGCGCAACGAGGCCGATGTGCAACTGATCGGCCTGCTGCCCGAAGGCGATGCCAAAGACCGGCTGTCCGCCGCCGCAACCGCGCTGGCCGGTGACGCCAAGGCGACCGACATGCTGCAAACAGCCGCCTATCGCGCGCCAGACGGCTTTGACGCGGCGCTCGATCTTGGGCTGGTGGCGTTGAACCTGCTGCCCAATGCCAAGATTTCGGTCAGCGAGACCGGTGTGGTCATCACCGCCATCGCCACCAGCGAGGCCGAAAAGCGCAGTTTCGAGGCCGATATCCTGAAGGCGACGCCCAAGGGGCTGACGGTGAAGACCAGCATCTCGGCGCCGCGCCCGGTGCTGACGCCCTTCACCCTGCGCTTTGTGATCGACGAGAACGGGCCGCGCTTCGATGCCTGTTCGGCCGACAGCGACAAGGCACGGCAGCAGATTCTGGCGGCGGCGACGGCGGCGGGTGTCAAGGGGACGATGCGCTGTATCGTCGGGCTGGGGGTGCCAAGCCCGTCATGGGGGCAGGCCACCTCGGCGGCGATTGCCAGCCTGGCCAAGCTGGGATCCGGGACGGTGACGTTTTCGGATGCCGACATCACGCTGCTTGCGGGCAATGACGTGACACAGGCCAGTTTCGACCGCGAGATCGGCGAATTGCAGGCCGATTTGCCCGATGTCTTTTCGCTCGACGCCAAGATGCCTGAAAAACCCAAGACCAGTGCCGTGGGCCCGGTGGAATTCACCGCCACGCTTGAGGCAGAGACGCACAAGGTTGATCTGCGCGGGCGGTTGACCGATGTCCGCGTGCAGGGCGCCGTTGCCAGTTTTGCGCGTGCAAGGTTTGGTGCCGACAAGGTGCGCGTGGCCACGGTGCTGGATGCCGCAGCGCCGGATGGCTGGCCACAGCGGGTACTGGCGGGGTTGGAATCGCTGTCGCAACTGGATCATGGCACGCTGTTGGTGCGCCCCGACACGGTCGAGGTGGCGGGGGTCAGCGGGTCGGCGCAGGCTTCGGCCAAGATCTCGCAGACGCTGTCGGAATGGCTGGGGCAGGGCAAGACCTTCAAGGTCAATGTCAGTTATGACAAGTTGCTGGACCCGCTGGCCGCCTTGCCCACGCCGCAAGACTGCATCGACACGGTGCATCAGGTGATGGCAGGCAAGAAGATCGCCTTTGCCCCCGGTTCGGCCGAACTGGATGCGGGCTCGGCCAAGGTGCTGGATGCCATCGCCAAGGGACTGAAGAACTGCAACGCCACTCCGATCGAGATTGGTGGCCATACCGATGCCCAAGGCTCGTCCGGCGGCAATCTGGCGCTCAGTCAGGCCCGCGCCGAGGCGGTTATGGTCGCCTTGCAGGGCCGTCAGGTCGATGTGTCGGCCATGCGTGCCACAGGCTATGGCGAAGGCGTGCCGGTGGGCGACAATGGTGACGAAAGCGGACGCGAGGCCAATCGGCGGATCGAGTTCACGCTGATGAATAATGGCCCGGTCGCCGCAGGTTCGCAACAGGCGGTGCCTGCGGGTGATCCTGGCAGCCGCGCCGTGACACAGCAAACAGCCGCGCCAGAGGCATCGGCGACGGGGGCGTCGGCGACGGGGGCACCCGCTGCGGGCGCTGCGCCACCCGATGGCCCGTCGCTTGCGCCGCAAGAAAAGACCGCCCGCCCAAAGACCCGGCCAAAGGCCTGACAGCGCCGCAATCCACCCGCGACAATGCGCGCTTTGGCCGCCGGGATTGACCCCGCCAACTGGCCCCTTGACCCCCGTGGCACAACCTGAAACACGGCGTTACGAGTAAAAGCGCAAGCAGTCCAGATGAACCGTACCGAGTTTACCATCGCCATCGCCATCATTCTGCTGGTCGCCTTTGTGGCTGGCTGGTTCAGCTATTGGTTGCTGCACCGCTTTACCCGCGTGGCGGGTGGCGACATGGCCGAGATGGACAATCTGGCGCAAAGCCTGCACGAGGCGGAAGAACAGCGCGATCATGCCATCGTCTATCTGGAACAGCGCGAGAGCGAACTGCTGAACCAGATCGCCCAGACCGACGCCGAATTGCGCGCCGCAATGGAGGGTCTGCGCGATGCCCGCCACGAGGCCGAAGAGATGCGCAGCTATATCGAGCGGATGCAATCCAACGCTTGATCGCCGCCCGCGCCGACGCGGTGCATCGCGCAGGATGGTGATGAGCGGCAAGGTGGGCGAGCAGACCCTGCTGGACACCGACGGCAACGTCTCCACACTGGTGAACGGCCCTGTGGTGTTTCAGGCGCAGGGGGCGGCCAGTGACGTGATGTTGCCCTTCGTGCAAAGCATCGACTTTGCCAAGATCGGGACGTTTGACACAAAGTAAGGCGGCGTCTGTGCGGCCCGCGTGCCCCTACAGCGGATTGCACTCAATCAGATTCAGATTGAGTGCAATTCAAGACAGGCAAGCCGTTGGTCATGTTGCGCCTTGGTCGGGCCGGGTTGAATATTTGAGCCAAAATGAAAGGCACGGCAGGGCATGCTGCGGGGGGCTATGGACCCCGGAAGGCGCGGGCTGCGGCGGGGACTTTGTTCAGGTCAGGCCGGACAGGCAAGCGTCCATCAGGGGCGAGCCTGCTTCGGTAAAGTCGTCGATCACGTTGAAATGGTGGCGGTCGGCGGCGACGGTCCAGGGGCAATCCCACGCCTCGGACAACAGGCGGGCTTGCCACAGGAAGGCCGGGCGCTCGGCCTGGCCGACCCAGACATGGGCCGCGCAACTGGTGCGGCGTTGCAGCCGGGCAGGGCTTTCGGCGGCGATCTCGGCCTCGGTCAGGCGCAGGGTCTTGTTCATGCGGGTGCGGGCCAAGGGAGCAAGTTCGGACAGTGGCGAGATGGGGACAACACGCCGGACGCGTTCGGCTACCCCCTGTGGCATGTCGGTGCAGGCCATGCGGGCGGCAAGGTGACCGCCTGCGGAATGCCCGGTGACCACGACCGGGCCTGCGACCATGCTGGCGGCGGTCGTGATGGCGCGGGCCAACTCGACCGTCATGTCGGTCAGTCTGGCGGCGGGGGCAAGGGTGTAGGACGGCATGGCACAGGCCCAACCGCGCGCAACCGCCCCCGCAGCAAGATGCGACCATGTCTCGCGGCCAAATTCCAGCCAGTAGCCGCCATGAACGAACACCATCAGGCCCGCCGGCGTGATGTCTGGCACAAACAGGTCGAATTGCTGGCGTTGCGTGGTGCCATAGGGGATGTTCAACCGTGCCCGCGTCTTCAGCCCAAGGCGATAATCGCCCGCCAGCGCCTGCCACAGGCCCGGCAGCTTTTCGGACCCTGCGATGAAGGCACCGTTGGCATAGGCCCGGTCTATATCCAGCGTGTCTATATCCAGCGTGTCTGCATCCAGCGTCGTGATCATGGCGGCCCCTGTTGTGATCAAAGTGCTGACGGTCGCGGTCCGGCAGAACTGGACTTTTCTTTGTCCTTGGGTCATTGCAGTGCCAACTGCCAAAGAGGAGACGGCCATGCTGGACACCACCACCAACCTGCAATCCATCCTGAAGGATCCCGGTCTGGTGCCGAACAAGGCTTATATAGCGGGCGCGTGGGTCGATGCCAGCGATGGTGCGACATTTGCCGTGACAAACCCGGCGCGGGGCGATGTGATCGCCCATGTGCCCAACCTGACCCGCGCCGATGCGGCGCGGGCGATTGCCATGGCCGACCAGGTGCGCATGGAATGGGCTGCCCGGACCGGCAAGGAACGCGCCGCCGTGCTGCGGCGCTGGTTCGACCTGTGCATGGAAAACCTTGACGATCTGGGCACGATCCTGACCGCCGAACAGGGCAAACCCCTCGCCGAGGCCAAGGGCGAGGTGGCCTATGGTGCGTCCTATATCGAATGGTTCGCCGAAGAGGCCAAGCGGATTTATGGCGAGACGATCCCCGGCCATCAGCGCGACAAGCGTATCACGGTGATCAAGCAGCCGATCGGGGTTGCCGCCAGCATTACGCCCTGGAACTTTCCCAATGCCATGATCGCGCGCAAGGTGGCTCCGGCGCTGGCGGCGGGCTGTGGCATGGTCGCGCGCCCCGCCGCCGAAACGCCCTTGTCGGCGATTGCGCTGGCGGTGCTGGCGGAACGGGCCGGGGTGCCGGCAGGGTTGTTCTCGGTCATCACCTCGAAACGCTCCTCCGACATCGGGAAAGAGTTCTGTGAGAACCCACGCATCCGCAAGCTGACCTTCACCGGCAGCACCGAGGTTGGCCGCATCCTGCTGCGACAGGCGGCGGAACAGGTGTTGAAATGCAGCATGGAACTGGGTGGCAATGCGCCCTTTATCGTGTTTGACGATGCCGATCTGGACCGCGCGGTCGAAGGGGCGATGATCTCGAAATTCCGCAACAATGGGCAGACCTGCGTCTGCGCCAACCGGATTTATGTGCAGGCCGGGGTCTATGAGTCATTCGCCGAAAAGCTGGCGGTGGCGGTGGGCAAGCTGGCGATTGGCGATGGGTTGACGGCGGGCACAACCACTGGGCCGCTGATCAACATGGACGCCGTCGCCAAGGTCGAGGAGCATATCGCCGACGTGCTGGCGGGCGGTGGCAGAATAGTGACCGGCGGCAAACGGCATGCCTTGGGTGGGACCTTTTTTGAGCCTACGGTGGTGACGGGCGTGCTGGCGACAGCCAAGGTTGCGACCGAGGAAACCTTTGGCCCGCTGGCCCCCCTGTTCAAATTCGACACCGAGGCAGAGATGATTGCGCTTGCCAATGACACGATCTTTGGTCTGGCCAGCTATTTCTACGCCCGCGACATCGGCCGCATCACCCGTGTGCAAGAGGCGCTGGAATACGGCATGGTCGGCGTCAATACCGGCCTGATCAGCACCGAGGTTGCGCCCTTTGGCGGGGTCAAGCAATCGGGTCTGGGCCGCGAGGGGTCGCATCACGGCATCGAGGATTACCTGGAACTGAAATACATCTGCCTTTCCGTATGACGGCAGGGCCTGCGGGCCCTGTTTGTCTTTGGCATGATGGGTTTGGGCGGTAGGGGGGATAGTTGGGGGACAGGGGATGCGGATTGCGGTTGTGACCGGCGCGGCGGGCGGCATGGGGCGCGCCATCGTGGACAGGTTGCTGGCCGATGGGCTGCATGTGGTGGCCGTCGACATCGACGCTGCGGCCTTGCAGTCCATGTCGGGCACGCGGCCGACGGGGTTCACGCCCGAACCTTGCGACCTGACCGACGCCGCCGCGATTGCCGCGCTGTTCGCGCGCATCACGGCCCGCTTTGGTGGCGTGGATGCGCTTGTCAACAATGCCGGCACCTGTTTCATGTCGGAATTTCCCGACATCCCGGCTGCCGAACTGGACCGGCAGATGGCGGTCAACTTTTCCTCGGCGTTTCATTGTTGCCAGCAGGCGGTCAAGGCGATGGCGGGGCGGGACGGGGTGCGCAAGATCGTCAACATCTCGTCCAATGGCGCGTATAACTTTGACGTGTTCGACCCGCCGCATTACCGCGCCTCCAAGGCGGCGATGGATACGCTGACCAAGGATCTGGCCCGCCGCTATGCCAGCGACAAGATCGCCTGCAACTCGTTGGCGCCGGCCATGACCGAGACGCCGCTGTTTGGCGTGCTGACGCCCGACGTGCTGGCCCGTGCCATCGCAGCCATGCCGCATGGCCATGCCATGCAGCCTGAACAGATCGCGGCCTGGATCGGGTTTCTGATTTCGCCTGCTGGGGATGTGTCATCTGGCAATGTCATCGTGCTCAATCAGGGGCGCGACGTACGGTGAAGGTCGCGATCCACAAGCTGTTCGAATACCTGCTTGAAACGGCGACCGATGACCCGCCGGACTGTGTTCTGGGCCTGTCGTTGTCGCCTTCCCCACGTCTGGCCGCGTTTGTGGCAGATCTGGATCCCGATCTGGCGCTGGACTGGAACGGCATCAGCTTTCAGGGACTGCCAGCTTTGCGCGCAAGGGTCATCGAACAGGCCGGTCTGACCGGCCTGTGCATCGCGGATGATGTGCTGATCACGGCCGGGGCCGCCGAGGCGAACTATCTGTGCTTTCGCCAGATCCTGCAGCCGGGCGACCACATGATCACCGAAACCCCGGGCTGGCCACAAGCCGCCGTGATGGCCCGCGCCACCGGGGCCAGCCTGACCGCCATCCGCCGCGCAGAGGCGGACGGCTGGTCGTTGGACCTTGACGCCGTGGCTGCCGCCGTGACGCCGCGCACAAGGCTGATCTTTCTGTCCAACCCCAACAACCCCACCGGCCAGTTGCTGACCCCGTCCGACCTGACGCGACTAGCGCAGATCGCCGACCGTGTCGGGGCGTGGCTGATCGTGGATGAGGTTTATGCCGGATTGGAATGGCAGGGCCCGCGCGCCCCCTCGATCGCCGGGATCTATCCGCGCGGCATCAGCACCGGCTCGGTCTCCAAGGCGCTGGGGTTGCAGGGTATCCGCACCGGCTGGATGATCTGCCGCGACAGGGCGATGATCATGGATGCCGTGATCTTGCGCGAAAACGCATCCGAGATCATGAATATCCTGGGCGAGCATATCGCCGAAATTGCCCTGCGCCCAGAGCGTTTGGCGCAGGCGCTGGCACAGGCCCGCCGTGACGGGGCGGCCAATCTGGCCCTGCTGGACGCGTTCATCGCCGACCAGCCGCGCCTGTCATGGGTGCGCCCGCAGGCCGGATTGATCGGGCTGGCACGCCTGTCGGGCGAGCCTGCCGAGCCTTTTGCCCGTCGCCTGCTGGCCGCCCCCTACCGGACCTTTGTGTTGCCCGGCACCGCCTATGACGAACCCGCCCATATCCGTCTGGGCGTGGGGGGTGGTGCGGCGGTGCGGCTGCAAACCGGGCTGGACCGCCTGGCCGATTGCCTTGGCCAAACCGCATGACCGATGATACCAGGCCTTGACAGCGGCATCGGGGCAAGGGGCGTTTTCCAAACTTTATCAATCCAATACAATAGCTTAACCTGTCGACACGTGCTTGTTATCCCATATCAGTCCGATGATTTTGCCTAACTTGGCAAGACGCCCCATCTTGGTTTCAAGGCAAAGGCCAAAGGTCATCGACCACAGCGCCCGCCAGCCCGATGAACCCTGAAAGGATAGATGATGCTGCCCGCAATCTTGAACCTGACCAAAGCCAAGACCCACCTGATTGCCACCGTCACCGCATTTGCCGTGTTGACCGCAGGCACGATGCCCGCGCAGGCCTGGGGCCAGAAAGAGCAACAGTTCCTTGCAGGTGCAGTCACCGCGGGCCTGATCGGCGCGCTGATCGTGAACACGCCCCGCTATGGCTATGTCAATCCGGTCTACCAGACGCAGCCGCTGTATCAGCCACAGCCGGTATACCGGGCGCAGCCGCTGTATCAGCCACACCCAGTGTACCGGGCACACCCAGTGTATCAGCCGCAGTATCGGCGGCTGCCGCAACGCTACGCCCCGCTGCCGCGCTATCAAGATCCGGTCTATTATCAACCCGCCCCGGTCAGCATCTATGGCACGCCCGCCGGTCGCGCCTTTAACACCTACACATCGAACGAGCGTCGGCGCATCCAGTCGACCCTGACCGCCTATGGCTATTATCAGGGCGGCATCGACGGCGCGTTCGGACCCCGCACCTATGACGCAATCGACGCCTATGCCCGCAACACCGGCAAGACCGCCAGCCTTGCCACCCGTGCGGGGGCCTACGGCCTGCTGGACGGGCTGTTATTCTAGCGCGCGTTGCGTTCCATCCAACTCATATTGAACGCAGGCCGCGCCAAGGCCTGCGCAATCGAACCGGGATCGTGCCCGACGCGGCCGTTTACCACAGAAGAAAGCCCGGATCAAAGACCCGGGCTTTCGTAAGCAGTGGTGCCCCTATGGGGCTGAAGTCCGGCCTTAG
>JBAXXO010000113.1:0-10164 GCA_037127855.1 Alphaproteobacteria bacterium | reverse complement strand
CTAGCGAAAGTGGTGCTACAACATCCTGCCCCAACATCTGGTGGGCAGAGTGAGTCACGAAACAGAGTAGTCGGCAATCCAAACTTCAATTCAATCGCACGAAGAAATATTCTATGTCAGCGCCAGCCATTGGCAAGCCTGCTTTTGAATGGCAGCCAGCCAATCGCGCAGGCATACGACCGCCGTCGGTTCATCCAGAAACGGGATGTGTCCGCGCCCCTCGACTGTACACACCAGCATGTCAGCGCGGCGGCGGCGCATCTCGGCCACGGTTTCCGTGGCCAAGACGTCAGAATTCGCGCCATGGATCAGCGCCAAAGGCAAACCATCGCAGGCGTCAAACAGGGACCAGGCGGGCGGGATTGGCCCCGCCATCGCAGCGTCAAAGCCGATACGCAAGGCCGGATCATAGGTCAGCCCGACCCTGCCCTCAAGTTGCTGATAGTGGCGTACAGTCTCTTCTTGCCAGCGCATGTCGGGCACATGGTCAAAGCCAGGCATGGCCGATTGCATACGTTCGGCAATCTCGTTCAATGTGGCGACCGAGGGTTCGATCCCCACATAGGTGCCGATACGCAATAGCCCGTCGCGTTCCAGCACCGGGCCCACATCGTTCAGGCACAGGCCCAGCAGCCGCTGTTTCTGGGTCGCGGCTATGACCATGCCCAAGAGCCCGCCGCGCGACGAGCCAAGGATGGCGACGCGCGCCAGCCCCAGGTGATCCAGCAGCGCCATGCAGTCGCGCGCCTCTTGCTCGACGTTATAGGTTTCGGACGCGGCCCAGTCTGATCCACCCCGGCCCCGGCTGTCCAGCCGGATCAGGCGAATATCCGGTGGCAGGTGGCGGGCCAGATAATCGAAATCGCGACCATCGCGCGTAAGGCCCGCAAGCGCCAGCAGCGGCAGGCCTTGGCCATCGTCGCGATAGGCCAGCTTTACGCCGTCTTCGGCCCCGAAACGCTGCATCGCCCTACTTCCTTTGGCCCGATGCCATCAGGCCTGCGTATAATCGAAAAAGCCCCGGCCGGATTTGCGGCCCAGATAGCCCGCCTGCACCATTTGCTTCAACAAGGGGCTGGCGCGGTATTTCGGGTCGCCAAAGCCCTGATACAGGGTTTCCATGATGTTCAGCACAACATCAAGCCCGATCAGGTCCCCCAGCGCCAGCGGGCCCATCGGGTGATTGGCGCCCAGCTTCATCATGGCGTCGATATCCTCGGGCGTGGCCAGACCTTCGAGGACGCAATTGATCGCCTCATTGATCTGCGGGGCCAGCAGGCGGTTGACGATGAAGCCATAGCAATCCTTGCTGGTGCGCGGCTGTTTGCCGATCGCGAGTGTCAGGTCGGTGACGGCGGCGGCGACCTCATCCGTGGTTTGCAGGGCGCGGATGATTTCCACCAATTGCATCACCGGGACGGGGTTGAAAAAGTGCATGCCCACCACGCGGCCCGGATGCGCCGAGGCGGCGGCCAGT
Organism: Alphaproteobacteria bacterium; assembly: GCA_037127855.1. Classification (GTDB taxonomy): domain Bacteria; phylum Pseudomonadota; class Alphaproteobacteria; order Rhodobacterales; family Rhodobacteraceae; genus Stagnihabitans. The sequence continues at coordinate 8,687 of JBAXXO010000113.1, read as the reverse complement.
TGGGTCAGCGGGATCGACGAGGTGTTGGACGCAAGGATCGCATCTGCACGGCAAATGCCGTCCAACTGGCGCAGGATGGTGGCCTTGACCTCATACTTTTCCACAATCGCTTCGATCACAATGTCGCAGGGTGCCATCTGATCCAGCGCGGTTGTGGTGGTGATGCGGGCCAGTGTTTCGGCGGCCTGCGCTTGGGTGATGGTGGCTTTCTTGACGCCGCGGGCCAGACTGCTTTCCATCGTGGCACAGGCGCGGGTCAGCGCCTCGTCCGACAGGTCTTGCAAGACCACGTCGTAACCGGCAGCGGCGCAAACCTGCGCGATGCCGTTGCCCATGGTTCCGGCGCCGATGACGCCGATGGTTTTGAGGGTGGTCATGGCAGGCTCCTTCAATGGGCGGTCCAGCCGCCGTCAATCGGCAAAGCGGTTCCGGTGATCTGAGCGGCGGCGGCGGTGCACAGGAAGGCGGCGAGCGCGCCGATCTGGCCGGGTTGGACAAAGGCTTTGGTCGGCTGGGCGGCCAGCAGCACATCGCGGATCACCTCGTCTTCGGTGATGCCGCGTGCCTTGGCGGTTTCGGGGATTTGCGCCTGAACCAGCGGGGTCAGCACATAGCCGGGGCATATGGCATTGGCGGTGATGCCATGCTCGGCCCCTTCCAGCGCCAGCGTCTTGGTCAGGCCGACCACGGCATGTTTGGCCATGACATAGGCGGATTTATAGGGCGAGGCGACAAGGCCATGCGCCGAGGCCACGTTGATCACCCGCCCCCAGCCGCGCGCCTTCATGCCGCCAAAGGTGGCGCGGCACAGATGCCATGCGGCGGACATGTTGATCTGCATGATCAGGTCATAGCGGTCGACCGGAAACTCTTCGATCGGGGCCACCGTCTGGATACCGGCATTGTTCACCACGATATCCACTTGACCAAACCGCGCCACCGTCGCCGCGACCAGATCGGCGATCTGGGCCGCGTCGGCCATGTTCGCCCCGTGAAAGGCGACCGGGGCGCTGGTTTCCGCCTCGATCAGGGCGCGTTCGGCCTCGATGGCGGCGGGGTCGCCGAGACCGTTCATCATCACGGCATGGCCAGCCTCGGCCAGCGAACGGGCAATGGCCAGACCGATGCCGGATGTCGACCCGGTGACGATGGCGGTGCGAAACTCTGTCATGGCAACCTCAGGTCAGGATCATTTCGGGGATGTCATCATGGACGAGCAGCGCGGCAGTCGTGGCAGCGCGGATATCCTCGGTGCTGATACCGGGGGCGCGTTCGCGCAGCACAAGGCCGGTTGCGGTGGGTTCGATCACCGCAAGGTCGGTAACGATCAGGTCGACCCGGCGCAGCGCCGTCAAAGGCAATGTCAGTTGCGGCACGATCTTGGATTGACCCTTGGCAGCATGTTGCATGGCCACGATCACGCGGGCGGCCCCGGTGACCAGATCCATCGCACCGCCCATGCCCGGCACCATTTTGCCCGGCACCTTCCAGTTCGCCAGATGGCCCATCTCATCGACCTGCAGGCCGCCCAGAACCGTCATGTCCAGATGCCCGCCCCGGATCAGACCAAAGCTCATGGCGCTGTCAATCGACGCCGCGCCGGGCACAGCCGATACGAAACCGCCCCCCGCATCGGTCAAATGCGGGTCCTCCATGCCCTCGGGCGGGCGGGCACCCAGACCGATCACGCCGTTTTCGGCCTGAAAGAATACGCCCAGATTTGCCGGTACGAAATTCGCCACCATCGACGGAAGCCCGATCCCGAGGTTGACCAGCATTCCCGGCTTGATTTCGCGTGCGACACGGCGGGCAATCAGTTCCTTGGCGTCCATCTTGGCCCCCTCAATTGGCACGGATCAACAGGTGGTCCACCAGAACCCCCGGCGTTTTCACGGCATCCGGCGGGATCACCCCCACCGGCACGATGCTTTCGGGTTCGGCAATCACCGTGTGACCGGCCAGCGCCATGATCGGGTTGAAGTTATGCGCGGTCAGCAAGTAGCTGAGATTGCCAACATAGTCGGCCTGCCACGCCGCCAGCAGAGCGAAATCGGCCTTGAGCGGGCTTTCCAGCAGGAACCGCTTGCCATCGACCTCGATCACCTGTTTGCCGATCTCGACCTCGGTCGCCAGACCCGTTGGCGTCAAGATGCCACCCAGACCCATGCCCCCCGCGCGGATACGCTCGACCAGCGTGCCTTGCGGCACCAGTTCCACTTCGATCTCACCCGCGATCATCTTGGCCTGGGTCTCGGGGTTCAGCCCGATATGCGAGGTGATGACGCGCGCCACGGCCCCGGCCGAGACCAGCTTGCCGATGCCGCGCCCGGGCATCGCCGTGTCGTTGGCGATCACGGTCAGCCCGCGGGCGCCCTGCGCCACCAGCGCGTCAATCAGACGTTCCGGGGTCCCAACGCCCATGAAGCCGCCAATCATCAGGCTGGCCCCATCGGGGATCAGGGCTGCGGCGGCTGTGGGAGTCAATGCGCCTTTCATGCGGCCTCCTGCTCTGTCAGGCCGGCGGCGGCACGTGCCGCGCGGGCGATGACAAGTTCCTCGTTCGTGGGCAAAACCATCACGGTCGTGCGCGCCAGGTCGGTGGAAATCACCTGCGCATTGGCCGCGTTGCGGCCAGCGTCCAGCTCGACCCCCATCCAGCCCAGCCGTGCGCAGATGCGCGACCGGATCAGACGCGAGTTCTCGCCAATGCCGCCACAGAACACCAAGGCGTCAATCCCCCCCAAGGCCGCGGCCATGGCCCCGACTTCGCGCTGACAGCGGAACACGAAATAGTCGATGGCCTGCGCAGCCTCGGGTGTGCCCGCCGCCTCCAGCACGCGCATGTCATTGGACAGGCCGGAAATGCCCAGCAGGCCGGATTGCTTGTACAACAAATCCGAGATCTGGGCCGCATTCATGCCCTTTTGATCCATCAGATACAGCAGCACACCGGGGTCCAATTGCCCACAACGTGTGCCCATCGGCAACCCGTCCAATGCGGAAAATCCCATGGTCGAGGCGATGGATTGGCCGTTTTCCATGCCACACATCGAGGCGCCATTGCCCAGATGGGCCACAATCACCCGCCCTTGCGCCAGCAGCGGGGCCACGCGGGCCAGTTCGCCGGCGATATAGGCATAGCTCAGCCCGTGAAACCCGTAGCGCCGCACGCCTTCGTCATAAAGCGACCGGGGCAGCGCAAAGGCATCATTTACCCAAGGGTGATTGCGGTGATAGGCCGTGTCAAAGCAGGCCACTTGCGGCACGCCCGGAAAGGCCGCCCGCGCGGCGTGAATGCCAGACAGGTTGTGCGGCTGATGCAGCGGCGCAAAGGGGGCCAGCGTGGACAGATGGCCGAGCACGGCGTCATCCACGGTCACGGGGGCCGCATAGGCATCGCCGCCATGGACCACGCGGTGCCCGACAGACAGCACCGTCAGGCTGTTATGGGCGCGGCGCAGGCTGTCGATCACGGTCCGGATCGCCCCGGCATGGCTGCTGAGATCGCCCTCGGCGGGCTGGATCGGCTGACCATCGCCAGCCTTCAACTTCAAGGTCCCCTCGGGTCCGATGCGGTCGGCCAGTCCGGTCGCCAAGGGATGATCCCCGGCTTGCGGAAACAGCGCGAATTTCAGCGAAGACGACCCTGCGTTCAGCGTCAAGACGGCGCGGGTCATGCTTTGGCCCCTGCCGCATGATAGAGCGCCGCCACGGCACAAGACGCCAGACGCGACATCGGGCTGTCAGACCGCGAGTTCAGGATCACCGGCACCCGCGCGCCCAAGACCAGCCCCGCCCCTTCGGCATGGCTGATGAATGCCAGTTGCTTGGCCAGCATGTTGCCTGCATCTAGGCCCGGCACGACCAGAATATTCGCCCGCCCCGCAACGCCACCCTTCAACCCCTTGGTCCGCGCAGCAGCCATATCTATCGCATTGTCCATCGCCAGCGGTCCTTCCACCAGCCCACCCGTGATCTGGCCACGATCTGCCATTTTGGACAGCAACGCCGCGTCGATCGATGATTGAATCGCCGGGTTCACGGTTTCCACCGCCGAAAGCACACCCACGCGCGGCTCGATCCCCAAGGCCAGCGCCAGATCGATGGCGTTCTGGCAGATATCCACCTTTGTGGCGAGGTCGGGGGCAATGTTGATGGCGGCATCGGTCACCATCACGGGTTCCGGCATTCCGGGCACGTCCATCACAAAGACATGGGTAAATCGGCGGCCAATTCGCAGACCCAAGGCCTTGTCCAACATGGGCTTCAACAGGTCATCGGTGTGCAGATGCCCTTTCATCACTGCCGAGGCGCGGCCCTGATGTACCAAGGTACAGGCCATTGCAGCGGCATCGACATCGCCCGCCACATCGATGATCTCGATGCCGGTCAGGTCCGCCCCGATTTCGCCGGCTGTATCGGCAATGCCAGCGGCGCGGCCAATCAGGATGGGGATGATGATGCTTTCCTTTGCCGCCAGCAGCGCACCGCCCAGACTGTTGGCGTCATCGGGGCAAACCACAACGGTTGGCAAGGCAGGCAGCGGGCGGGCCCGGGCCAGCAGCGCCTCGAAATGGCGGTGGCGCTGTACGATCAGGCCGGGCACTTCGATATCATCACGGTCGAACTTTTCGCGCGGCGCAATCACATCTGCCTCGCCGGTGATGAACATGCGATCATCACTTACGGCCCGGACAGTGGTGGACATGCGCACATGCCCGTCCGGCTGCTTGTCCAGCACTTCGACCCGCACGATGACCTCCTCGCCCACATGGGCGCGGTGGTGAAAGTCCAGCACCTGCCTGCGGTACAGCGTGCCTGCCCCGGGTATCTGCGTGCCCAAGACCGCCGAAATCAGCGAGGCCACGAACATGCCCGGTGCCATGCGTTCAGTCTGGCCGTCGCCATCCATATCGGTGTCGGTCAGGTGCATCGGATTGTAATTGCCCGAAGCAACGGCAAAGACATAAAGGTCATCCGCAGTGATCAGGCGACGCAATTCACCGCTGTCGCCGGGCTGCAGTTCATCAAACGGTCGGTTGATCAGCCGCATCTGTCAGCTCTCGGTTTCATCGGTTTCCGCCCGGAAAACAACAAAGTTGGTTCGATTGCCGCGTGGTTTGCGCGCGGCGGGGGTGTCCGCCTTTGGTGCATCAACGTCCAAGGCTTGTAGGGCTTCACTGTCCTTAACCGTGGCTGCACCATTGATCGTAGCCTCTACCTGCGCCCCAGCCTTACCTTGAGAGTCCTCCTGCGCCGACAGGGGGTCCTCCAGCACCTCGCTGGTCAGCGGCGGCAGGTTCAGCACTTCGCGGAAGCGTTGCAGCATTGACAGGGTGCTGGGCGACATCTCGGCAATATCGCCGGGGATGTACTGCACCACATCCAAAGCAAGGGCACGCTCGGCTTGGTCTTTCAACAGGATCGGCAGGGTCGTAATGGCGCGTTCGCGTTCATAGGTGGCGATCAAAGTTTGCTGGTTGATGATCATCGCACGGCGTTCCGCACCCAGGCTGCGGAAGGGTTCATCCTGCGTCAGCACGCGGGACGATCGCTCCAGCCGGTCGCGCCGCACCTGCCCCCGGTTCTCGGCCAGCAGCACCAGCATGCGGATCACTGCCTCGGCAAAGCCGCCTTGTTCGATGGCATAGATCGCCTGTGCCACTTCTGGCAAGCCGCGCAATTCCGAACTGGTTTTCAGCGTGCGGTGGGTTTCATGGCTGCGACCAAAGGCGCGGGCCCAAGGCGTCCTCCACATGCTGAAAAAGCTCAACTCATTCATCATGTCGCGGCTGTCGCGCCACAGGTCGATCATCTGCTCGGTGGTCTGAACCCACAGCGCCTCGGCAGCGAGGAAGGGGTTGTCAGGCGCCGCCTTGACACGGTCCGCACGCACGCGCTCGGCCATCGACTCGACAGACGCCATCATGGGGTTGCGCGACGACATCACGGCGCGATTCACCCGCTGCGGATGCAGGGCGCGGCTGGCTTCAGCCATAGTGTCGGTAACTGCGGCCTGAATCACCGGGCGCAGTGTCATCTCATACATCTGCGCCTGCACTTCCGAGGCGCGGGCCACCGCGGCAAAAGGGCGTTCATCGCTGATATCATCGTCCAAGGCGCGGAGATCGGCAAAGGTCCGCTCGGCCAGGCCTACGGTAAATTGTTTTTGCCCGTCTTTTTCGACCACATCCTCGATGATCATTTCATAAAGGCCCGGGGCAAGCGCCTCGATGGTTTCTAGGGTCGAGGCGACCTCGGAATGTTCCTTGTTGGCGATCTTTGAGGAAACGAAAATGCCCAGATGCCCGACCTGTTCATGCAGCATGTAAACGATACGCTGACCCCGGATGCGGATTTCATCGACATCGGCATAGGTCTCGGCAATCCAGTTCAGCGCCTGTTGCGGCGGTGTGATGTTATCGCCATGGCTAGCGAACACGATGATAGGCGCGCGGATCGCCTTCAGGTCAATCGGGCGACCGGGTTCGATCCGGGCCTCGTTCTTGACCAGTCGGTTGCCGACGAACAACTGTTCGACGATCCAGCGGATTTCCGGCTCGTTCATCAAGAAGTAGCCACCCCACCAACGCTCAAATTCCAAGAATGTCTCATCGCCCTTGTCGATGTCGCGGAACAGGTCGGTATATTTGCGGAACAGGGTTCGGCCCGGGTTCAGCATTTCAAAGTTCTGCACCAGATAGGCACCGTCAAAGGTGCCGCCACCAAGGTCTGACAGCATCATGGGAATCCACGCCCCACCCACGACACCACCCGTATAGCGCATGGGGTTCTCGCCAACCTTGCCCGACCACGGCGCCACCGGCGCGCCATTGATCACGATGGGACCGGTCAGATCAGGGTTGGTCGCCGCCAATAGCAGCGTGGCCCAGCCGCCCTGACAGTTGCCTGTAATGACGGGCCGCGCCGCCTCGGGGTGCAGGCGCATCACTTCGCGCACAAAGGCCGCTTGCGTGCGGGTGATATAAGACAGGAACTGGCCTGGCTCCGGCTCGCGGCGGAAGGCCACGAAATACACCGGATGCCCCTCGCGCAGCGCCACGCCGACCTGACTGTCGGTTTTGAACCCGCCAATGCCGGGGCCGTGACCCGCACGCGGATCGACGATGATGTAGGGGCGGCGGCGCGGATCGATCGTTACACCCTCGGGCGCGCGAATGCGCAGCAGCATATAGTTGGAGGGGAACGGCATGTCCTTGCCATCCATGACGATATCGTAATCATAAATCAGAACAGGCGGGCATCCGGCCGCCTCATGCTCCAGAAAGATGTCGCCGCGCTTGCGCAGTGTATCCATGCTGAGGACGGCGCGATCAGAGGCATCTTTCAAATACTCGCGCCATGCCGCAGCCAGTTGGCCCTGCGATTGCGCGCTGCGCATGGCCTCCAATAGATCTTTTGTCTGTTCCGTTGCGGCTGTGGCCCGCTTGGAATGGGTTTCTACGATCCGCTGGCCATGGCGCTTTGCCGCCGTAGACAGGATGTTGGCGGTGTCCGACGTCGCCCCCAACTCGGCCTCCATCGCGCGCAGACTGCGCTGCAACATATCCAGCATATCCCCCTCCGGGCGCGGCACGGCGGGCTGATGTGCGGGGTCGAAAAGGTCGAACAGACTGGCCATAGCTGGATATCCTTACGCTGTGATCGAAAGGCCGCCGTCGATGTCATGGACACCACCGGTCAGATTGCGGGCCTCGTCCGAGGCGAGGAAAGCGGCCATCGCTCCCACATCCTCGATCGTGGCCAGTTGATGGGTTGGGGCGCGGTCAGACGCCGCGGCCAGTAATTCACCAAAATGGTCGATCCCGCTGGCGGCACGGGTTTTCAGCGGCCCGGGCGACAGGGCATGCACACGGATGCCCTTTGCGCCCAGTTCGGCCGCGGCATAGCGCACGGCGCTTTCCAGTGCTGCTTTAACTGGCCCCATCATATTGTAGTGCCGCACGACCCGCGACGCGCCAAAAAATGACACCGACAAACAGGTGCCCCCTTCGACCATCAGCGGCTCCGCCAGCCGAATCATCCGCAAAAAAGAATGGACAGAGACATCCATGGCGAGGGCAAAGCCCTCGGCCGAACAGTCCACCACGCGACCGTGCAGATCAGCTTTGGGAGCGAAAGCGATGGAGTGAACGAGCGTATCCAACCGCCCCCAAAGCCGCGTGATCGCGGCAAAAGTCTCCTCCAACTGCTCCGGCACAGCCACATCTAGCGGCAACATGACCTCAGCCCCCAACCGATCGGCCAAAGGGCGGACAAAAGGCTCAGCCTTGTCGTTCAGCCACGTCACGGCCAACGCGGTGCCTTGGGCCCGCAAAGCTTGGGCGCATCCCCAAGCGATGGACTGTTCATTGGCGATCCCGACGACGAGCGCCTTCTTGCCTGCAAGCGAGAACATACCAACCCCGACATTCACCCATACTCGACCCATCGTGGTTGTTACGTTTAAAAGCAGGATGACCTATTTGTAAAAGTTGGATGAAAACCTCAGCAGCAGTCTGAGTCCGGTCTTTCTCGGAAAGGATGAACTGTTCGGACAGGGCCCCGGCCTCTGGTGCCAATCACCCATGAAGGCCTGATCGCCGCGATCCGAAGACGCCGCGTGCTGTTTGCGGGCAGGCTCTTTCCCCTCATCCCTGTCGGTATTGCTGTTCAATTCGATCATG
>JBAXXO010000112.1:0-10167 GCA_037127855.1 Alphaproteobacteria bacterium | reverse complement strand
TTCTCGTTCAGCGTGCGGCGTGGCAGGCACAATTCTTCCATCACGGCAGCGATCGACCCCTTATGGCGGCGCATCGTGTTGTCGATCAACATGCGCTCGAAGGCCTCGACATAGTCTTTCAAGGGCTTGCCTTCGGTCGTCAGGGTCGGCCCCGCGGCCTCGTTGTCCGCCATCAGCAGCGACGCAATCGAGCCCGAACCCCGGCGGTTTTGCAACACGGCGCGCTCGGCAATGTTGACCAGTTGGCGGACATTGCCCGGCCAAGGCGCCTGCAACAGTTGGGCGGCCTCTTGCGCGGTGACTTGCGGGGCGTCGCAGCCGTATTCCTCGGCAAAAAGCTCCGACATGCGGTTGAACAGGGTCAGGATATCTTCGCCACGAGACCTTAAGGGGGGCAGGACGATTGTCATGGCCCCGAGGCGGTAATAAAGATCCGGGCGCAGCGCGTCCTCGAGGGTCTTGTCCGGGGCGTGGTCGTTACAAATCGCAATGATACGGGTTTCGGGCGGCGTGCCCTGATCGTTGATCATCGTAAGCAACCTGGCCTGCAAACCGACGCTCAGGGCCTCGATATCCTCCAGACAGACCGTGCCGCCACGGGCTTCTTCGACAAGGGGGATCGCACCTTCCTCACCCGGGCCAAAGATGCGGGCGGCCAGTTGATCCTCAGACCAAGCCGCGCAAGAAATCGAGACGAATTTCTTGCCGGCTCGGCTGCCAACCGCATGCAGAGCATGGGCCACCAGTGTTTTGCCCGTGCCGGTTTCGCCGTCGATCAGCACATGACTATCGGCCTGACCCAAGTCCAGAATGTCCTCGCGCAGCCGCTCCATCACCAAGCTGGTCCCGATCAGCTTTTTCATGATTACCGTGCCGTCCGACAACTCCTTGCGCAGGGCGCGGTTGTCCAGTGTCATCCGTCGCGCCCGCGTTGCTTTCTTCGCCAATTCGGTCATGCGGTCAGGGTTGAAAGGCTTTTCGAGAAAGTCATAGGCGCCGACTCGCATCGCCTCGACCGCCATGGGCACATCGCCGTGGCCTGTGATCAAGATGACCGGCAGGCCGCTATCCATCCCCATAAGGCGCTTCAAAAACGCCATGCCATCCATCCCGGGCATCTTGATATCCGACACCACTACTCCCGGAAACTCCGGCCCGATGGATTTCAGCGCCTCTTCCGCCGACGGAAAGGTTTCGGTGTCAAACCCTGACAGCGCGAGCCACTGGCTGATGGATTGCCGCATATCGGCCTCGTCATCGACAATCGCCACTTTCATTGCCCGTGCCATTCAGAACCTCATTCCGCTGCTTTGACGTCTTCGCCGAGGATCGGCAGTTGCAGTTCAAACACCGCACCACCCTGATCCGAGTTGCGCGCAGTTAGCCTTCCCCCCAGATCGGTGACAATTCCCGAAGAAATCGCCAACCCCAGTCCCACACCTTCGCCCGGCGACTTGGTGGTGTAAAAGGGTTCGAACAGGTTCTCGAGGTCTGCAATCCCATGGCCATTGTCGCGCACGGTCAGGGTTGCCGTCTCGCCAGTCGACAGGATCAGGTCGATCTGGGGCTGTCGCTGATCCTTGATGGCGTCAAGCGCATTGCGCAACAGATTGATCAAAACTTGTTCAAGCCGCAGCCGGTCTGCCATGACCATCACTGGCTGACGTGGCAAGGCGCGGGTGATCTTGACCACGCGCAGCTTCAGTTGCGGCTCCATCATCGCAAGCGCCGACGACAGGCACAGCCGCAGGTCCACCGGCTCGAACGCCTCGCCAGCCTTACGGGCATAGGATTTCAACTGCCTTGTGATGGCACCCATGCGGTCGATCAGATCGTCGATCCGCTGAAACGACGACAGCGCCTCCTCGGGCCGCTTGCGTTGCATCAGCAGACGCGCCCCTGCGAGATAGGTTTTCATCGCGGCAAGGGGTTGGTTCAACTCATGGCTGACGGCAGCCGACATCTCGCCCAAAGCCGCAAGTTTCGAGGACTGTGCCAGCGTCAACTCGGCCACTGCCAGACTTTTCTGAACCTTTTCCCTTTCGGCGATTTCGCGTTGCAGGCGGGCGTTCAACTGGCGCAGTTCAGCAGATTCACGACGGAACGACAGGGTCTGCGACCAGGCGCGGCGTGACAGGGCATAAAAGGTCAGCGCCATCAGAATGGCAAAACCCATGATTTCAAGGGCCAGAATGCCATTCACCCGCTCACGCACTGAATCGTAGGCGGTAAAGGTGACCATACGCCAACCACGAAATGGCACGCGGGCATCGGTCTTCAGAAAGGCGATGCCCTTGAGGTAGGCGTCCGGCTTGTTCTTGGTCCAATCGGCTGTGACGTTCAGCGCCTGGCTCATGGCGCGGTCCAGGGACGAAGGGTCCTGCTGGCTCGCCGTCGCCTCGTCGATCGTATAGCCGCGCCAACGCGGTTCCGTCGCCAAAACAATTTTGCCTTCAGAATCCGTCACCAGCACGACGTCCTGCAATCCGGCCCAGGCGCGTTCATATTTCATCAGATCGACCGCCACGGCGATCACACCCAACAATCGGCCCTCGGCCAAGATCGCCTGACTGTAGGTGAATTCATAACCGCCCCCCGGCCGGACAGACGAGGTGAACACCGTGTCCATCGATCGCTGCGCGTCGATGAAAAAACTGTCCCCGCGGTAATTCGTCCCCAGAAGAGTGCGGTTGGTTGCCCCGACGGTACGACCATTGTTGTCAACCAACAGAATCGACGCCACGCCGATATCGGCCTGTACCTGCACCAGCCGCGACGTGGTGCGGGAAAAATCACCCCTGCTCAGCGCCTCGGAAATCGCCGGGTCGCGCGACAATAGCAAAGGCACGACCGACGTGCGTTGCAGTTCGGAAATCATGTTCCCGGAATACAGCGCCAGACGCAGTTCTGCACGGTTGCGGGTCGTTTCCGTGAACCGTTCGGTCAGCAAGCGATTGGTCACCAAGACAACGCCGACCGCAACAAGAATCAGTCCGGCCACGGCCAGTTTGATCCAAAGCGACCAGCGCTGACTGCGGTCCTGATTGGGGCGGGCAACGGTTTCCATTTCACAAGTTTAAGGTCGCACTGGGCGCACCTCAAGCCAAGCTGGCTCAGGCCAGCGCCATCCCGCCCATCAGCCCGGCAAACAGTGCAGCGCCATCGACACCGCCCAGCACCGGGTCGATCACCCGTTCAGGATGCGGCATCATCCCCAGAACCCGGCGATTTGCCGACAGGATGCCCGCAATATCGGCCATCGCGCCATTCGGATTTGCGCAATAGGTAAAGGCAATCCGATCCTCTGCCTCCAACTGGGCCAATCCTTCGGCGTCGATCGTGTAATTGCCATCATGATGGGCCAAGGGTACAGCAATCTCCTGCCCGCGCCCATAGCCGCAGGTAAATGCGCTATCCGTGGTGGCAACCCGCAACTGCACAGTCTTGCAAATGAATCTCAGTCCGGCGTTGCGCATCAGGGCGCCCGGCAGCAGGCCCATCTCGGTCAGAACCTGAAATCCGTTGCAGATGCCCAGCACAAATCCACCCCGCGCCGCATGAGCCTTGACCGTTGCCGCAATCGGTGATTGCGCAGCAATGGCCCCACAGCGCAGATAGTCGCCAAATGAAAAGCCACCGGGCAGGCCGACCACATCCACGCCATGCGGCAGCGTCACATCCTTATGCCAGACCTGCACCACATCAAAGCCGGCTTTTTTGAACGCCACCACAAGATCGCGGTCGCAGTTTGATCCGGGAAAGGTGACGATAGCAGCCTTCATGGGCAATCCTGTTTCGCGGGGTTGATCGCGATCCGATAGCGCAAGACCGCAGCCTACGCCACCCGATTCCAGCGATGTATCACCCCAACAGCCGCGCAATCTCGATGGCCGGGCAGCGGTCCATCACCACCTGCAGCCCCGCCGCGCGCGCCACTGTCGCCGCCGCTTGGTTCACCACACCAAGCTGCATCCATACGGTTTTCAGGCTTGGCAACGCCATCAAAGCCTCCTCCACCACCGGCCCAACCACTTCGGAATTGCGAAACAGGTCGATCATGTCGACAGGGTCGGTGATATCGGTCAAACTTGTTTTCACAGTCTCGCCCCACGCTGTCACCTGCCCCGCAAGTCCGGGATTGACCGGTATAACCCGGTATCCCCTGCGAACCAGATACTCCGCCACCCCATGGCTGGGCCGGGCGGGATTGGCCGACCATCCGACTAGGGCGATGACATTGGTCGTCGTAAGAATGTGGCGCAGGGTATCATCGCTATTGATCATGCACATCATCTTGGCAAAACGCGAAAGACGGCGCAAGCCCTACACAAAAAAGCGCCCGTCAAAGTCGGACGGGCGCAGGACGGAACGAGGGACAGTGCAACTGAAGGTGGCGTTCCGAGCCTAACCTTCACCTTTAATATGGGTACTGTTCTGCGGTATTCCAGCCCCTCGCTTTCACATCACCGTGTCGAGGCAGCATAAAGTGCCACCGCTGCCGCATTTGACACGTTCAGCGAGCCGAATGGGCCGTAAAATGGGATGCGCGCCACCACATCGCAGGTCTCTCGCGTCTTGTCGCGCAGGCCAGGCCCCTCGGCCCCCAACACCAGTGCGACCGCGCGGCGTCCCACCGTTGTCAAAGCCTCGGTCAGGGTCACCGTGCCATCTGCATCCAGCCCGATCAGCACGAACCCCATCTCGCGCAACTCTTGCATGGAATCGGCAAGATTGGTGACGCGCAGATAGGGCTGGCGTTCCAACGCCCCCGAGGCGGTCTTGGCCAAGGCACCGGTCTCGGGTGCCGAATGGTGACGCGGGGCGATAACAGCGCGGGCACCAAACACCTCGGCCGAGCGCAGAACAGCCCCCACATTATGCGGGTCGGTCACGCGGTCCAGGCAAACCACCAGCGGTGCACCCTGCCCTTGAATGCAAACCTCAGCCAGCTTGCCCCATTGCAAGGATTTGACCTCTAGCGCCGCCCCCTGATGGACCGAATCCTCAGCGATGGGCACGTCAAAGCTGCGCGGGTCGGTCAATTCGGGCTCCATCCCCGACATCGCCACCGCCTCGGCCAGTTTGTCCAACGCGTTCTTTGTCACCACCAGCCTCAGCTTTTCGCGGGCCGGGTTGACCAAAGCGTCGCGCACGGCATGCAGGCCGAATAGCCAGACGGTTTCCTTGGCCTCGGCCCGTTTGGCACGTTCCTTGTCAACGATCCATGTGGGTTTGGTGGTGCCGCTCATGCTCAAGCCTTCGATCTGTTACGCTTCCATGTCACCCGGCGGGGGTGACGTTGCAAGCCAAAACGCAAGATTTCCGCCCTTGACGCCCCCAGACGCCTTGGCTATTGCCCCAATCAGGTTGGGCGACATGCTACAAGGTGTGGCAGGGGACTGTAACTCCCCCGAGGCGACTCACGCCTGGTTCGATTCCAGGGTCGCCCACCATTTATCGCTTTTCTTGAAGTTGACAGACCGATCCCGGGGCAAAATCCGGCATTTGACGGCGTTGCGAAAGACCGAGTAAAAGAATCGGATTTACATTTCCGACTCTATCAGTCAACATATCAATCTAGGGTAAGAGACTAGCGCTATGCCGCTGTCTGAACTGCCCCGTCGAGGACCGCCATGCACCTGTCGCTCATTGCCGCTTTTGCCTGTTCTGCCATGGCATTGCCTGTCTTGGCCGCTGACCCAGCCCAAGTGGCACAGACTTATGTGTCGATTGGCGCTGCGACCTTTGGCGATGCGCTGATCACCGCCAAAGCGTTGCAGACGGCGGTTGACGGCCTGATCGCCAACCCGTCTGAGGCGACCTTGGCGACGGCCCGCGCCGCCTGGATTGCCGCCCGCCCATCTTATACCCAAGGCGAGGCGTTCCGCTTTGGCAACCCCATTGTCGATGATTGGGAAGGCCGTGTGAACGCATGGCCGCTGGACGAAGGGCTGATCGACTATGTCGACCCCGCCTATGGCCAGTCCGAGGAAAACCCGCTGTCCACGCTGAATGTCGTTGCCAATCCGACCTTTACCCTATCCGGCGTGACAGTGGACGCGACCCAACTCACGCCGGACCTGATCTCGGGCACCTTGCAAGAGGCCGGCGGACTGGAGGCGAATGTCGCCTCAGGCTATCACGCGGTCGAGTTTCTGCTTTGGGGTCAGGACCTGAATGGCACGGGACCAGGGGCCGGCAACCGGCCCTTTACAGATTTTGTTCAGGGGCCCGGTTGCACCAATGGCAACTGTGACCGCCGCGCCGCTTATCTGACCGCAGTGACGCAGCTTTTGGTCAATGACATGGCCTATATGGCCGCCCAATGGGCCCCGGGCGGCGCGGCCGCAAACCGCATCATCCAGGACCCGAATTCCGCATTGACTGCGATGCTGACCGGAATGGGCAGCCTGTCTTACGGTGAATTGGCCGGACAGCGCATCCGCCTGGGCCTCATGCTGAACGACCCCGAAGAGGAGCAGGATTGCTTTTCCGACAATACATACAACAGCCTGTATTACGACGCCGTCGGCATCCAGAACGTCTATCTTGGCCAATACACCCGCACCGACGGCACGATCATATCGGGTCCCTCACTGTCGCAAATGGTGGCCTCCGCCGACCCGTCCGTTGACGCCAAGTTGACGTCCGACCTCGCGTCCAGCGTGACGGCCCTGGCCGTGATCAAGGCGGCGGGCGAGGCGGGTAAGGCCTATGACCAGATGCTCGCCCCTGGCAACAGCCAAGGCGAGACAGTTATCATGGAGGCCGTCGATGCTCTGGTCACCCAGACCGCCTCGATCCAGCGTGCGATGACGGTTCTGGGTCTGACCGAGGCCGATTTCACCGTCGCAAACGACCCGGCCGAGGTGTTTCAATGACGGCATTGCGGGTTCTGCTGACGCTGCTCTGGGCAGCGGGCCCCAGTTTGGCCGACTCGCCGCTGACGGTCGTGCCCCGCACGGCCCAAGAAACCGCCCGCATTATTGCCGTCACCACCCTAACGCGCGATTTCACCAAGGCTGAAGCGTTCGAGGCCAAACCTGCCGGGGCCGCCACTGTCCGGCAGCGACCCGGTACAGATGCCTTTTCGCAGTATTCCGCCAACATGCCCTTTGAACGGCAAATGAATTTCAACCTCGGCAATGCTCTTTTCACCAAGAGTTGGGTCGCCGCACCTGCCTCGACCCTCGCCTCGGATGGGTTGGGGCCGTTGTTCAACGCCCGCGCCTGTCAAGATTGCCATCTCAAGGACGGGCGCGGCCATGTCCCGGCACCGGGCGAGACGGCCGTGTCGTTGTTCCTACGGCTGTCAGTGCCGGGGGGCGATGCCCCGGCGGGCATCAAGGACTGGATCGCCACGATTCCTGAACCGGTCTATGGCGGACAGTTGCAAAATTTCTCAACCCCCGATGTGTCTGCCGAAGGGCGGATGGCGCTGACCTATACCGAACAGCCGGTGCAAATGAACGGCGAAACCGCCAGCCTGCGGGTGCCGCAGTATGCAGTAATGAAGGCGGGCTATGCGGCACTCAGCCCTGCCGTGATGATTTCGCCCCGCATCGCCCCGCAGATGATCGGTCTCGGCCTGCTGGAGGCCATTGCGCCTGACGATATTCTGGCCCGCCAAGACCCGGATGACACGGATGGCGATGGCATATCGGGTCGCGCCAGCATCGTGCCAAGCGCCCAGATGGGCCAACCCATGCTGGGTCGCTTTGGCTTGAAGGCGGGGTCCGCAACCATAATGGACCAATCCGCCGCTGCCTTTTCCGGCGACATGGGTCTGTCAACCACCCTGCATTCCGACCCGTGGGGCGATTGTACTGCGGCGCAAACCGCTTGCCATGCGGCGCCGAACGGACAAGAAACCGGCCTTCGCGACGGGCTAGAGGTCGACCGTGAAAGCCTGGATCTGGTGACATTCTACGCGCGCAATCTGGCCGTACCCGAACGCCGCAACCCCGGCGACCCCACAGTCTTGCAGGGCAAGCGGGTGTTTTATGACCTTGGTTGTACCGGCTGCCATACGCCCAAATACGTGACCGACCGCCTGCAAGACCAGCCCGAGCAAAGCTTTCAGCTGATCTGGCCCTACACCGACCTTTTGCTGCACGACATGGGGCCGGGTCTTGCCGATCACCGCCCCGAGGGCCGCGCTACCGGTCAGGAATGGAAGACGCCGCCGCTCTGGGGCATTGGCCTGACATCACAGGTTTCAGGCCACACTGAATTCCTGCATGATGGCCGCGCACGCAATCTGCTCGAGGCGATCTTGTGGCATGGCGGCGAGGCCCAAGCGCAGCGCGACGCCGTGGCCGCCTTACCCAAACCCGACCGCGCCGCCCTGATCGCCTACCTGGAGAGCCTATGACATGCGCCCCGCCGTCGTGCTGCTGACCCTGATCGCCAGCGCCGCCCTGACCTGCGCCGCCTGCACCCAAGCCGCTTTCGCGGACGTCACCGAAACGGTCAATGCCCATATCCTGCCAAGCTACGCCGCCTTTGCCACCGCCACCCAATCCCTCGCCGATACGGCGGCCGTAGATTGCAGCGCCGATGCCCTACGCCCGGCCTTCAACGCCGCATATGACGCCTGGCTTGGCGTCGAACATCTGCGCTTTGGCCCGGTCATGGAAGATGGTCAGAATCTGGCGATCCTGTTCTGGCCCGACCCCAAGGGCTCAGGTGCCAAGGCGCAGCGCGCTCTGCTGCTCGGGGATGCGGCACAGTTGCAGACGACTACCTTTGCCCAGCAATCTGTGGCCGCCCGCGGCCTGGCCGGGTTGGAGCGCCTGCTTTACCCCAAAACGGACCTTCCCGCCGATCCCTGCGCCCTGATCCGCGCCACGGCTACCGATCTTGCCGCCACCGCGCAACGGGTTGATCAGGCTTGGATTGCCTCTTATGCCCAAACCGTTCTGACGGCGGGCCAGCAGGGCAACACTACCTATCTGCATCCCTCCGAGGCCCGTCAGGCGATGTTCACCGCAATCATATCGGGTCTCGCGTTTGACTTGGATGCGCGGCTCGCCCGACCTTTGGGCAGCTTTGACGCGCCGCATCCCGAACGGGCCGAGGCCGTGGCCTCGGGCCGTAGCCTGACCAACCTCCGCCTATCGCTGCGGGCCCTACGCACGATGGTCACAACGTTGACCCCTGACGCCGCCCTGACCCTCGCTGCTTTTGACAGAGCTCTCCATCAGGCCGACCTATTGGATGATCCGGTCCTCGCCGGGGTTGCTGATCCGCAAGGCCGTCTAAAGGTGGAAATCCTGCATCAGCGCATCGCCGCCCTGCGCGATATCGCCGTGACCGAACTTGGCACGGCGCTAAAGGTCGGCAAGGGCTTCAACGCCGCCGATGGGGACTGACATGACCACCCGCCGCGCCTTTCTGGCGGGCCTTGCCGCCGCAAGCCTGCCACGCGTCGCATGGGCCGAAATCGGCAGCCCGGCCTACCTCGCCGCGGGCAAGGCCGGCGACGGTTATGTGCTGCACGGCTTGACTGCGCAGGGTCAAAGTCTGTTCCACATCGCCCTGCCCGCCCGCGGCCACGCCGCCGCAGCACATCCTACACAGGCGCTGGCCGTGGCCTTTGCACGCCGCCCCGGCGTCTTTGCATGTGTGATCGACTGCGCGACCGGCACCACCCGCCACCAGTTGACGCCGCCACTTGGTCGCCAGTTCAACGGACACGGGGCCTTTTCGCGCGACGGCGCGGTTCTGATGACGTCCGAAGTGGTCGCCACAAGCTCGGCCGGTCGCATCGGCCTGTGGGAAACGCAGGGCTTTACCCGAATAGGCGAATGGGACAGCCACGGCATCGGCCCGCATGACCTGCGTCTGATGCCCGACGGGACCCTGATCATTGCCAATGGCGGGATCCAGACCGATCCCGCCGACCGCACCAAACTGAACTTAGCCACAATGCATCCCAATCTGACGCAGCTCTCCCCCACAGGCATGCTGATCGATCAGGTTGACCTGCCCGACCTGTTGCAAAACTCGATCCGACATCTGGCAGCGACGGCGACCGGCGTGGCTTTTGCAATGCAGTGGCAGGGTGATCCGGCGGTGGCGGTGCCGCAGCTCGGCCTGTGGACACCCGGCGCACAACCCCGCCTGTGCCCACCCACGAAAGCCGAGGCACTCACTTTGCAAGGC
>JBAXXO010000111.1:0-10185 GCA_037127855.1 Alphaproteobacteria bacterium | reverse complement strand
CCCTTCGGTATAAGAGGCGGCACAGGGCACGCCGTCGACGTCGTCCAGCGCACCGCCGAACCGGTCGTGCCATTCGGCAGGCAGCGCATGCCAGACGCCGACATACCACAACTTCAGCAGGCTGCGTGCGGCAGGGCCAATGCACGCATCGCTGAGGATCTTGTGCCGCATCGCCCGTTTTTGCCCCGCAGGGTCGGCAATGTCGGCCACTTCGGCATGAGCAGCAATCAGTGCAGCAAAAGCCGCAGGCCCCATCCGTTCGGCCAAGAGCTTGGTATAGGTGTCCAACAGCCCGGTGCCGCGCAGGTGAAAGGCGGTAAAGCCAGTCAATGCCACACTAAGGGCGGTGATTGCATCAAGGTCGCTATTTGCCATTGCATCCAACTCCTCAGGGCAGATTTATTTCAAAAGTCGGGGCGGCATGGGTGCCGGACCCGTCGCCGATGGTCTGGCGCATCATCTGATAGGTTAGCTCTTTCAGGTTGAACATCACACCAACCGCATCAACCAAAAGGGCCGGCTCGCCATTGAAGGCGCGGGTCAGCAGCGCCAGATACTGGCTGTAGCCTAAGTTGAATGCCTCGACTGCCGCCCGCACCCCGGACCCCTCGGGCATGTCAGCTACCTTAGCGTTCGTCTTGATCGGGTAAACCGCGTTCCAATCGACGGGAACCTTGTTGCCGGTGGGGTGATCATGCCGGTCACCCTCGACATAATAGCGCCCCAATATCAGTTGTTGAAAACGGTAGTAATGGGCAATTTCGCCGTCACTGTCGAAGATGTTTTCGGTGATCCCCTCCCCCTGTTCGGCGATCAGGTCGAGGGCCTGCTTGGCCGAGGCCATGTCGTGCACCTTGATCAGACCACCGCCACCGGAATAATAATATTCGGGGCCGACCTGCAACGCAGGGTCACCACAGAACAACGCTTCGCCCATCTCGGCATAAAGGTCGTCCAAACCGGTTTCGATAGCCTTGTAAAACTCACCGATGGAAAAGAAATGCTCCTCTTCCCCGGTGTGACCCGCGGCCAACAGACCCTTCTTCCGCTTGCGGTGGCGTTTGCTCGATTCATGTGGTCCCAAAGTGGCCGGACGCTCGATCTTGAGGAATGTTTCTATTGCATCCGGAGAAAAGCGTTGCAGGCTGACTGAGAAATCTTCTTCCCCATCCGGCAGATAGCACGGATAGTTCGGGGTAAAGCCGGGCTGAGACAAATTCGGCCGCCCACCCACGGCATTGACCAGATTGCACACCAGCGTTAGGTGCAACATTTCTTCGACCGCGACGGCGCGCAAGATGTGATAGCCCTCGCTGTTCGTGCCAGGCACGATCGAATAGAGCGCGGTCAGATAAACTGGGATTGTGGCATGTTCCAATTGCATCGCAGCGTAAAGGTGGCGGTTCAGTTCGGCGACATCTTTGATCTTGTAAAGGCTCATCTCAGGCTCCTACAGCCGGGGCGGTCGCGGTCATGCGCGCCGCAATGTCGTCTGCGGTGCGCAGACAAATCGCGGCCAGGGTCAGCGTGGTGTTGGCTGTGCCGATGGTGGGCATGGATCCGGCCCCTGCCAGATACAGATTGGCGTGTTCCCAGGACTGCTGGCGGTCGTTAACCACCGAATCTGTGGCCGTCGCCCCCATCAGATGGGTACCCGCCCAGTGGTTGCCACCCCGCACGACATAGCCTTCGCCGTTATGTGTGACCCAACCGGGGGCCATCGGGTCATAGCTGGAATGATCCTGCGCGCCAACTCTTTGATATATTTGCTTTGTCAGCCGGCGCGAATAGGCCACCGTCTCGAGTGTGTACTGCGGCAGTTGGAACGAGATCACCGGCCGCATGTTGCCCATCTGATCCGTATAACGCGGGTCCACCGTCACCCGATTGCCCGGATCCGCAGGAATTTCGATCATGCAGTCGATCAGAACCTGACGTGCCACCGTGTCAATCAGACCTTGGCGCAAGTCGGCTCCAAACAGGTTGTCACGGTCAACCGCGTCAAACAGGTCGGTATAGGGTCCGCCGGTCGCCCAGCCCCAGCCGTCATTGTGGATCGAGAAACGTACCGCCGCCATTTTGCTGCGATAGTTGCCGGTGCGAATATCCTCGATCCCCGAGGTACAGACCGGGCCACGCATCACGCCAATCGGTTCCGGCATCAAGGCCCAGGTCAAGAGATAGCCGTGATCCATCAGGTTGCGGCCCATCATGCCACTCTTACCCGGCAGACCCGAGGCCAGCATCAGGCGGGCATTTTCAACTGCGTTGGCAGCCAGAACATAGGTCCGCGCCTTAAAGACTCGGGTGGTGTGGCCGGGTTGGTCGGGATGGTCATATGTCTTGGCCTCGATGCCGGTGACATCGCCCGTCGTCGCATCGACCAGCACCTTGCTTGCCACAGTGCGCGCCAGCAAAATCACATTCCCCGTTGAAATGGCCTGTACAAGTGTGCGGCGTGCATCATATTTAGCCTGAACCGGGCAGATCGGCACGCAGTTAGTATTGCCCTGGCAGCGCTCGCCCATAACCGCCTGATCCACGCTGACGGCGCCATTGGGAACAAAGCCGGTGCCCTTCGCATATTTCTTGTTCGGGATGCCATTACGCGCCTGCGGCGTGGTGCGAATGTTAAGGCTAAAAGTCTGATCAGCAAGTTCGATCTGCATCCCGTCAATGTCGCGGGCCAGAACCTGATCCAGAAAGCTCGCCGGCATCTTGTGCATGGGCAGCACATAACCGTCATCGCCAAAGGTCAGACCGCCGTATTTCTGATCCTCGACATCGCCGGAGACGCCCAACTCCCCCTCGGCCATACGGTAGAACGGCTCCAGCGAGTCATAGCTGATCGGCCAGTCCCGACCATGGCCGAAAAGGCTGAACATCCGGAAATCGTCTGGTAGCATCCGTAGCGCCTTGCCCTCCCAGTGCCGCGTCGTGCCACCCAGAACGCGGGTATACGTACTGTCAATCTCGAACGGCCCCTTTTGCACCAGATAGCCATGGTCGTTAATCTGGCCATCATGCAGCCGAACCGTTTCAAAATCGCGCGGCATCGGCGCGTTCCGAGGGTTGGCGTAGGCCGAATTGTTGTCTTTGTTGGCAGCGCCGTAAAAGCGAAAGACGTTTTCTTCGTAATCGGCCACCGTGATGTCGTTGCCCGACCCGGCCTCGACCACCAGGACCTTTAGGCCCTTTTGCCCCAAGCTTTTTGCAATCAACGCCCCGCTGACGCCGGAGCCGATCACAACCGCGTCAAAGTACATCGAAGCTACTTGGTCTGGGGCAATGGTGAAGGGGTCCATTCCTTGAACTGTCATCCGTGATCTCCTAGAGGTCGGGTTCGCTTAAGGGGGTTAAGCAGTGGCAGGCTTGCGCGCGCCGGAAGGTTTTTTCTCGGCCTTCGCGACGGGATCGGCTGCAAGGGCAGCCTCTTTGGCGGCGCGTTTTACCGTCTGCTTGGCCGCAGGCTTCAGGTCGGGTGCGGCAGCGGCACCTCGGGTCAGTTCCTCGATCAGAACGGCGACCAGTCCTGTCCAACCGGTCTGGTGCGACGCGCCGATACCGGCGCCGATGTCGCCGTGGAAGTACTCGTAGAACAGGAGGTTGTCCCTCCAGGCAGGGTCGGACTGCATCTTCTCAGTCCCGCCAAAAACTGGTCTGCGACCATGCGCGTCGCGTTCAAAGATCGAGACCAGACGGCGCGACAACTCGTCCGCCACACCGGCCAACGTCATCGTCTGACCCGAACCCGTGGGGCATTCTACCGTGAATGTATCGCCGTAATGCCTGTGATAAGTGCGCAGTGCGTCGATCAGCAGGTAGTTGATCGGCATCCAGATCGGCCCACGCCAGTTGGAATTGCCGCCAAACATGCCCGAATGCGATTCCGCCGGCTGATAACCAGCCTCCAAAACCTGCCCAGCGACCTCGATACGGAACGGTTGGTCGAGATGTCGCTTGGACATCGATCGAATGCCGAAATCGGATAGCATCTCTGCGGGGTCCAGCATCGGCTTGAGCATTCGGCGCAACTGTGCGCGCGACATGAAGGACAACAACAAGCTGTCCTGTTGGTCGCCGTCACCCTCGGTCATGCGGTGAAACAGTTCCGATTGTTGGGTGCGAAACCACTCAATCCGGCGGGCAAAACTGGGATTATCCTCGGATTCAATCTTGGCCAGGTTCAGGTCGGACACGGCAATCATCGGGATCAGACTGACCAGAGATCGCGCCTTCAGCGGAATGAACAGATCGCCAACACGCAAGACGTCGTAATACAGGCCATCCTCATTGTCCCACAGATTGGCGCTGTTGGCCGAGGCCAGGCCGATATGATCCAGCGCAT
Source organism: Alphaproteobacteria bacterium (assembly GCA_037127855.1). Taxonomy (GTDB): domain Bacteria; phylum Pseudomonadota; class Alphaproteobacteria; order Rhodobacterales; family Rhodobacteraceae; genus Stagnihabitans. The sequence continues at coordinate 5,837 of JBAXXO010000111.1, read as the reverse complement.
CCGCAATCAGCGAAAAGTGCTGGAAGAATTTCGCAGCCATTTCATGATGATCCGGTTCGAACTCGGCTAGGATCTGGGCAGCCTGCATCATGTGCAGAGCAAAGAATGCAACCCAAGTCGTGCCGTCCGATTGGTAAAGCCGCCCGCCTCCCGGCAAGTAGCCGGACGATCGGTCAAAGACCGAGATGTTGTCCAACCCCAGAAAGCCGCCCTGATACAGGTTGTTGCCCTCGGCGTCTTTGCGGTTGACCCACCAAGTAAAATACAAAAGCCCGTGGTCCAGCAACCGCCGCAAGAACGCGCGGTCGACATTGCCAGTGGTCCGGCGTTCATATTCCACGATCTTCAAGCCGGCCCAGACCTGAACCGGCGGGTTCACGTCATCAAAGGCCCATTCATAGGCGGGCACCTGGCCGTCTGGCCGCATATACCATTCGCGCGATAGCAAAAGCACCTGTTCCTTGGCGAAGTTCAGGTCGGTACGTGCAAGAACAACGGTGTGAAAGCTGAGGTCCCAGCTGGCAAACCAGGGATACTCCCAGGCGTCCGGCATCGAGATGATGTCCTCGGCATAGAAATGCCGCCATTCCTTGTTGCGGCCGTGCTTTCGCGCATCCGGCGGGGCGACCTGATCTCCGTCAAGCCAATCGGACACGACATAGTGAAAGAACTGCTTGGACCATAGCATCCCGGCATGGGCCTGCCGCGCGATGCGGCGTTGATCCTCGTTGGCATCGGCGGGAATGCGGTTGTCATAGAAGGCATCCGCCTCAGAGATGCGGTCTGAAAACAGTTGTTCGGGGGCATCACCCAAGCCGGCTCCGCCTGATGCCTGCGCCAGGCGCAGGATGACGGTGACTGATTTCCCCGCCGGCACGACCCTGCGATAAAGCGCACTGGCCTTGGTGCCGGTCTTGTCCGGGTTCACGCTGGACTCGCCGTGCAGGATGTGATTGTTGATCCCGTCCTTTGGGAACTGCGTGCAGTTCCCGCCATATAGGCGGCGGCTGTTGGTTTCATTCTCGCAAAACAGCAGTGTGTCGGCACCTGGGCAAGACAGGAGCATGTCGGGCAGATTGGGATGTTTGAGGAACACGGCTTCGCTACCTTCGGCCCTCAGGCTCGGGCGTTCCACCGCCTGTTTCCAGGTCCAAGTGTTTCGGAACCACACAGTCGGCAACAGCCAGATCGTACTTTCCTCAGGGCCCCGGTTGGTGACCGTGATGCGGACCACAACATCGTCGATCCCGCGCTTAGCGTATTCGACGGAAACGTCGAAATACCGGTCCTGATCAAACACGCCTGTATCCATCAACTCATACTCCAGCATCGTGGAATCGGTCGATTTCCGGCGGGCATTCTCGGCCACAAGGTCGTCGTATGGGAAGGCGGCTTGGGGGTATTTATACAGCATTTTCATATAGCTGTGGGTCGGAGTTGAATCCTGGTAGTAGTAGTATTCCTTGACATCCTCGCCGTGATTGCCCTGATCATTGGTCAGTCCGAACAGACGCTCTTTCAAGATAGCGTCCTTGCCGTTCCACATGGTCAACGCAAAGCACAGGTTTTGCCTGCTATCCGACAGGCCGGCGATCCCGTCCTCACCCCAACGGTAGGCGCGCGAGCGGGCATGGTCGTGCGGCAGGTGATCCCAGGCTGTGCCGCCCTCGCTGTAGTCTTCACGCACGGTGCCCCATTGGCGCTCGCTGAGATAGGGGCCGTATAGCCGCCAATCGTTCGTTCCAGCGTCGGCCTGCTGCAGCCTGAGGTCTTCGACGGTTATGGTCATGGCTTATCCTGCTGAAATCAAATTTGAAGATCTGATAACTGAGGCGCCGCAGCAGCACCCTTGTGCCCCGCTATCATCGCCCAGGCGCGCAGTGTTTCGGCCACACTCCAGGCTTGGGCGATGCAACCACGCGGGGCAAAGGGCGCTGTCGCCTCAAAGATCTCACCTATGGTGCCCAATCCTTCGATGCGCAGCTGATCGGCCAGCGGCGACAAAATTTCCAACGCCCGCGCCTTGTCGCCATGCTGATCCAGATGCGCCTCGATGAAAGGACCTATCAGCCAGGCCCACACCGTCCCTTGATGATAGGAGCCGTCGCGCGACCGCTGGTCGCCGCCATAATGCGGGATGTAGGCCGGATCAGATGGCGACAGCGACCGCAGCCCGCACGGCGTCAGCAGATCCCGCTCGACCACCTGCAAAACCTTGTGCGCCTGATCCGGGCTTAACGCCCCGGTGGCGGCACGCACGGCGAAAATCTGATTGGGCCGCAAATGCGCCTCATGCCCCTGCGGGCCATCCAGCACGTCAAAGCAATAGCCCAACTCTTCATTCCAAAAACGTCCAAAGCCTTTGACGGCTGCGTCAAGAAGCGCGCGCAAGGGTTGGACATCCTTGCTCAGTCCCTCACCCGTCGTGATGATGAATCGCAGATTGCTGATCCATAGCGCGTTCACCTCGATTGGCTTGCCCATGCGCGGCGTCACGACCCAGTCGCCCACCCGCGCGTCCATCCAGGTCAACTGGACCCCTTCGGCCCCGGCATGCACCAGACCATCCGCTGGATCGACCGCTATGCCATAACGGGTGCCGGCCGTCAGATTGTCGACAATGGCGCGCATCACAGGGTACATCTGCGCCAAGAACGCTGCATCGGGGGCCATGCGCTGAACGGCGGCGATGGCCTCGACAAACCAGAAGGTCGCATCGACCGTGTTGAATTCCGGCTCGGTCCCTGCATCAGGAAAGCGGTTGGGTATCATGCCTCGGTCCAGCACATCGGCAAAGGCCACCAGCACAGATCGCGCAATCTCCGGCCTCCCGGTGACTAGCGTCAGGCCCGGCAGGCTGATCATCGTGTCGCGGCCCCAGTCGGCAAACCAGTGATATCCCGCCACAACGGTATGGGCCGGTGTGCCGTCATGCAGGAACCGACGGACGATGAACTGATCGGCCGCCAGAACCAACCGTTGTATCCAGTCCGGCGCAGCATCCACCTCGGCCAATGCCAACAAGGCGGCCTGACGCTGACGCTCCCCCGCGAGGGAATCGTCTGACGCGGCCACATCCTGACCAATCGACAGAACCAACTGCGACGGCGCCCCAGGCGTTAGCGTGCAGGTCAATTCGCCGGCATGAACATGGTCCTCGGCATCAGTCAGGCCGCGTGCACGTTCCTTGGCCAGATCGAAATTCCGCCACCATTGGCCATCCGCCCTCGATTGCCCCCCCGAAAGGCGCGCGTAAAGGCCAACATCACCGGTCTGCACATGCAGCAAACCTTCGCCGAGGGTGATATCCGGTCGCCAATTCGTGGCAAAGCTGCGGCCATGATAATCGCGCGCATCTGACAGAATGCCGACGCTCAGGTGCACAGGGGCAGGGGCCGAAAGCAGCCGATATTCAATGCGCGTGACATTCGCGCCGTGATCCATCCACAACCGCTTTTCCAACACCACGCCTGCACAATCGTAGCGCCAGACGGGCACTGTCCCCTCCAGCCGAAACGACAACAGCGCCTCGATGGAATCGGGCGCGACCGACCCACTTCCCCAACGCAGGCTTGATAGCGCGATCTTGCGCCCTTCAACCTCAACCACATCGACGATGGCAGGCACTGCAACCCTACGATCAACGGGTGGGGCCAGTGCCGCCACCAGCACCCCATGATAACCTCGCGTCGGAATGCCCGAAACCGTCCCCGACGCATAGCCGCCAATCCCATTTGTCACAAGCCATTCGGACTCGCGCGCCGTTAGGTCCGCGACAAAGTCCCGTCCAAAGTACAGGTCAGCCATTACTTCTGATCCTCCAGCGGCATTTAACCACCAAGTGTCGCGCGGAATGTAATATTCTTATGACAAACCCACTAGGCTCAGGACTCATAACCAAAAAATCACGATAGCGGCAAGGGCGCAAGCGGACAGGAAGATGTCTGCGTGGCGGTCAAATCGCATGGCAATCCTTCGCCAGTCCTTTAGTCGTCCGAAGATATTCTCAATCTTGTGACGCTTCTTGTAAAGGGTTGCATCATGCTCGATGTGCAGTTTGCGGTTCTTCTTGGATGGGATGCATGGGGTTATACCTATGTCAATCAACGCGTTACGGAACCAGTCGGCATCATAGCCCCGATCAGCCAGCAAAACCTTGGCCGTCGGCAGGACCGCCAGCAACCCTGCAGCACCCGTAAAATCACTGGTCTGACCGGCGCTCAGATACATCTGGATCGGGCGGCCCTTGCTGTCACAAACCGCATGCAGCTTGGTATTTCGGCCACCCTTGGTGAGCCCGATCAACCGACTGCGCCCCCCTTTTTTCGCAGGCTGGATGCGGTGCGGTGCGCCTTGAGATAAGTCGCATCCATCATGATCAACTCGGTTTCCTCCTCTTGCCGGACCAATTCCAGGAGGATGCGTGCAAAAACTCCCATCTTGCTCCAGCGGAACCAGCGGTTGTAAAGCGTCTTGTGCGGGCCATAGTCTGCAGGGGCATCCCGCCAACGCAAACCATTGCGATTTATAAATATAATACCACTAAGAACCCGTCGATCATCAACCCTTGGCACCCCGTGCGACAACGGCAAAGAACGGCCTTATCCGCTCCATCTGAGCCTCAGTCAGCCAGAAAAGATCACTCATTTGACACCCCCGTTTTACAAAGAGTGAATCAGTGAAAATCGACCGAAGCAAGTGGATTAATGGGTTCTGAGCCTAGCTGTTTGATCCCGGAATTTGATGGTGCAATCTTTTCTCTGGAATGGACGAAGGCACTATGGGGCAGATTCTGCACGGAATGAGCCGGGCCAGATTTTCATCCAGTGGATGAAAATCCCGGCGATTGGCCACGACGACTGAGGCAATCCGTCGAGCAATACAGAACTGTGCAGAGAGCCTGAGGGCGCTTTCGGCGCGCTATGGCTGTGACGAGGGTACGAAAACGATCCGGGGGAACGTTTTCCCGACGCACCAGAAGACCGTGGCCAAGTGGCGCAAGCGGACCTCGGTGGCCGATCTGCCCACCGGGCCGAAGGATGCGAAATCCGCGATGCTGACGCCTGATGATGAGGCGATCATCGTCGCGTTCCGGCGGCATACCCTGCTGCCGCCAGAGGATTGCCTTCATGCAGTCCACCAGCCGACCATGCCACACCTGAGCCGGTCATCCTTGCACCGCTGTTTGCAGCGACACGATATCAGCCGATTGCCCGAAGTTGGCGGCGACAAGACTGCGAAGACGACGTTCAAGCCCCACCCGCTCGGCCACTTGCACATTGATATTGCTGAGGTTCAGACGGCCGACGGCACGCTGCATCTCTTCGTTGCCATCGACCGCACCTCCAGATTCGCTTCCGTGGAACTGCACCAGATGTCTGGGAAAATGGCCGCCGCGGTCCTGCGCAACCTGATCGCCACCGTGCCCTAAAGGCTCCACATCGTTCTGACCGTCCATGGCGCCCAGTTCACCAATCACGACCGACGCATTCATGCCTTCGAGCACATCCTTGACCCTGTCCGCCGCGAGCATCAGATCGACCACCGGCTGACCAGGGTCAAGCATCCCTAGAGCCATGAAGAACACAAGACATCCTTGGGGGCTGTTTTCCCGAATGGTGGTCAGGTGGAAAGGTTGAACCGTACGATCAAGGGGGCGACCGTCAAACGCTTGCACCACGTCGACCAGCTGCGAACTCACCTGACCAACGTCATCAGCGCCGAGAACTTCGGGCGAAGACTGAATACCCTCAAGGGCCTGACGCCCCATGAGGTCGTCTAAAAACAATGGACAATCGCACCCGAAAGGTTCACCCTGAACCCGTTCCATCACATGC
>JBAXXO010000110.1:0-10251 GCA_037127855.1 Alphaproteobacteria bacterium | reverse complement strand
TAGAGCAGATTTGGTGCAATCCGCTCCAAGCTGGCGTTACAGATCGCCCAGGCTTTTCAAAACCAGACCGTGAAAGTGGTGCAACCCATGTTCCGAGTTGTAGCTGCGGTCTTTGTCCACCATCAGGCGGCCCTGGTGGTAGCCGCGCGAATGCAAGCCGCGCTGCACGCTTTCGACAAGGCCGATATCCTCGGGTTGCAGGACCTTGTCGATATAGTCGATGGCCTGCCGTTCGGCCTCGGTTGGGGTGGAGGTTGCGAAGAAGAAGTCGAAATGTTCCAGCGTGGTTTCAGGGCCGGTGGGCTGGATGTGCAGCACGGTGATATTGGCCGACCCCGGAAACACGTTGAAGGTGACATTGGGCCACAACCACCACGCGGCAAAGTTTTCCGAGGGGCCCGTGGGGATCTGGTAGGCGGTATTGTCGGACCGACCGGGGGGCGAGATGTGGCTGGAATACATGCCGAAGGTTTTGGTGTGGTAATTCTTGATGTCGACCAGATCGACAAAGGCCGGATGGGCGACCGAACAATGATAGCATTCCAGAAAGTTGTCGACGACGTTTTTCCAGTTCGCCTTGATTTCATAGGTCAGCCGGTGGGCGAATTTCAGACCGGGTGCCAAGGGGCTGAACTCTGCGATGTCATTGGCCAGATTTTCGGCCTGAGCTTTCAGTGGGGCGGCATTTGGGTCGAGATTGACGAAGATGAAGCCGGCATATTCCTCGAGCAGGACCTGTTTCAGGGCGAATTCTGTGGCGGCAAAGTCTTGGACGCGCTTTTGGCCGATGGCGGTGCGCAAGCGGCCGTCCATGTGATAGGTCCAGGCGTGGTAGGGGCAGGTGACCATCCGGGCATGACCGCAGCCAGTCAGCAGTTCATGGGCGCGGTGCGAGCAGACATTGTAAAAGGCGCGCAGGATGCCATCGTCGCCACGCATCACGACGATATTCTGATCGGCGACTTGGGCAGTGAAATAGTCACCCGGGGCGCTGACCTGACTGCAATGACAGGCATAGTTCCAGGATTTGAAAAAGATCGCCTCCTTCTCGCGGTCATAGATGGCGGGATCGGTGTAGTAGCCCTTGGGGATAGTGTAGGATTTTTCCGGATCGTCCACAAAGCGGCCGAGATCACAAGCGTGGCGGGCAATGACGTTCACGTGGGCGGCTCCTTTGGCATCGGCCTAGCGATTGGGCAAGGCTAGACCCTTGCCAACGCTGCCGCAATGGTCTTGCATCGTTTGGCTGGTCTGTCTGCGGCAGGCTGCGGCGCGGATCATCCGGGCTCGGACGGCTGATTTATCGGTGTTCCATCCGGCGTCGACTTGGCTATGCTGCGCGGGCGGGCAGTAGAACGAACGCGCCGCAGAGCCTGCAAAACAGGAGACGACATTGCTTTTGCCGATCAGATTCGAACCGGGCGGCCCCGAGGGCTGGAAGCAGCAACCCGATGTGCCGCAAGAAACCGCGACATTCATCGAAGGCTTGGCGATGGGCCGCGACCATGTCTATTTCGCCCGGCCCGAGGCAAAGCTGCGCACGGGCATCTGGCGGTCGCAGGCCTATACCGAGTGGTATGACAGCTATGCTGCGGATGAGTTCATGTATGTGATCGAAGGCTCGGTCACGCTGGAGGCTGAGGGGTTTTCGCAGACCTATCGGGCGGGCGAGGCGTTTTTCGTGCCGAAGGGGTTTTGCGGGTTCTGGCGGCAAAGCGAGCCCATGGTGAAGTTCTATGTGATCATCGAATGATGGGCCCCAAGGAATGACGGGTTGCAAGGTATGATGGGCACTGGTGAGACCTATGATTATGTGATCATCGGCGCAGGTTCGGCGGGCAGCGTTCTGGCGCGGCGGCTGGCCGAGGCGGCTGGGACGCGGATTTTGGTGCTGGAGGCGGGGGGCAGCGAGCGGTCGGTGATCGTGTCAATGCCAGCGGCACTGACCATTCCGATGAACACGAGGCGCTACAATTGGGGGATGCGGACCGAGCCCGAGCCGGGGCTGGACGGCCGGCAGATCAACCTGCCGCGCGGCAAGGGGATGGGCGGGTCGTCGTCGATCAACGGCATGTGTTATGTGCGCGGCAACCCGCTGGATTATGAGTTGTGGGAGGCCAAGGGGGCCGAGGGCTGGCATTGGGCCAATGTGCTGCCCTATTTTCAGAAGGCCGAATCCGTGGTGGGGGGCGGGCGTTTGCGCGGCACAAGCGGGCCCTTGCAGGTAACGCGCGGCCCCGAGCGGAACCCGCTGTATCACGCCTTTGTGACTGCCGGGGTGCAGGCCGGCTATCCGCGCAGCGAAAACATGAACGATGTTCAGCACGAAGGCTTTGGCCCGATGGAGATGACCGTTGGTCGGGGCCGGCGCTGCGGGGCGGCGGCAGCCTATCTGCGACCGGCGCTGAAGAACCCCGATGTGCGACTGTTGACCCATGCCCTGGTCACGCGGATCGTGTTTGAGGGCACAAGGGCGGTCGGGGTCGAGTATCAGCATAAGGGCCGCACCAAAATGGCGCTTGCGGCGCGCGAGGTTATTCTGAGTGCGGGTGCGATCATGTCGCCGGTGATCCTGAAGCGGTCGGGGATCGGCCCTGCGGAGGAGTTGGCCCGGCACGGTATCCCTGTCGTCCATGCCTCGGAGGGTGTGGGCGAGAATCTGATGGATCATCTGGAATTGTATGTGCAGTACGCGTGCACCCAGCCGGTGTCGCTGTATCCGCATATGTCGCTGATGGGCAAGGCGGCGTTGGGGCTGCAATGGCTGACGACTCATAAGGGTTTGGGGGCTACCAATCACTTTGAAAGTGGCGGGCATGTGCGCAGCCGGGCGGGGCGGATCTATCCCGACATCCAGTATCACTTTCTGCCGCTGGCCATATCCTATGACGGCAAGTCGCTGGCGAAGGGTCACGGATTTCAGGTGCATGTCGGCACCAAGCGGTCGAAAAGCCGGGGTTGGGTGCGGTTGCGTGATGCCGCGGCGGGCAGTCTGCCGCGGGTCCAGTTCAACTACATGACCCACGAGGAGGATTGGCACGAGATGCGGGCCTGCATCCGGCTGAGCCGCGAAATCTTTCAGCAAGATGCGATGCGGCCCTATGTCGGGCAGGAACTTGCGCCTGGGGTAGCGGCGCAGTCGGACGCGGCGTTGGACGCGTTCATTCGGGCAAAGGTGGAAAGCGCCTATCACCCCTGCGGCACGACCCGAATGGGCAGCGATGCGCGGGCGGTGGTGGACCCGGAATGCCGGGTCATCGGGGTGCAGAACCTGCGGGTGATTGACGCGGGCATCATGCCGCAGGCGACGGCGGGTGACCTGAACGGCCCGACAATCATGCTGGCGGAACGTGCGGCGGATATCCTGCGCAAGAAATGCTTGCCAGCCGCGACAGATGCGCCGTTAATGGTGGCCAGTGACTGGCAACTTGCGCAGCGCAGCGCGCTGGTCAGCCAAGATTACTCCGGCCGCAGGTCCGAGCTGCGCGAGATCCTGTTGGCCGATCTGACACTGTGAAACGGAGCAAGGGGAGACGAAGATGACGTTTACACTGACACGGGGTTTTCTGGCCGCAGCATCGGTTGCCTTGGCCTTTGCCGCACCGGCCGGGGCGCAAACGACGGATTCGGCCGACCCCATCCGCATCGCCGTCAACGAATGGACCGGACAGGTGCTGTCGGCCAACATCACGGCGGCGCTGCTGCGGAAGATGGGCAACAAGGTCGAACTGGTCACCGCCAGTGCGCTGCCGCAACTGGCGGCGATTGCGCAGGGCGAATTGGACCTGAACCCCGAGGTCTGGGACAACTCGGTGACCGATGCCTATACCAACGGTTTGAAATCCGGTGATCTGGTCAAGGGCGGTGAACTGGGACTGGAGCCGCGCGAGGGCTGGGTCTATCCGCCCTATATGGAGGCGCTGTGCCCGGGCCTGCCGGACTATAGGGCGCTGTACGATTGTGCGCAGGCGTTTGGCACCGCCGAAACCTTTCCCAATGGCCGGCTGGTCGGTTATCCGGCCGATTGGGGCACAAGGTCGCAGGATGTGGTTGCCGCCATCGGTTTGCCGTTTCAGGTCGTACCGGGTGGCAGTGAGGGCGCCATGGTCGCCGAGATCAAGGGTGCGGTGGCCGCCAAGGAGCCGATCTTGATGATGTTCTGGCAACCGCACTGGCTGTTCGCCGAGATGGACCTGAAATTCGTCGACTGGAACAAGTCCGATGGCAATTGCGTCGAGGTCGGTCAGGTCAAGGACACCGCCTGCGGCTTTGCGCAGGCCCATGTCTTGAAGCTGGAAAACGGTAAGTTCGCGACCAAATGGCCCAAGGCAGCGGCCATGGTGGCCAAGATGACGCTGACCAATGCCGAGCAGAATCAGATGATTCTGGAAGTGGACCAGAAGGGCCGCACCGTCGATGACGTCGTGCAGGAATGGATGACCGCGAACGAGGCCAAATGGTCCGCATGGATGAACTGACGCTGCAAGGCAATGTCCAGGCGGCACTGCTGCCCGGACAGGCTTGGCCCTTTTGACGGGACGGGGTGATGAATCTAAGCGCTGCTGATCCTTCGCGGGATGTCAAACTGTCGGGCCGCAAGGTCTGGGAGGTGTACGGCGCCAACCCCAAGGCGTTTTTCGACAACGGGGCCGATGACCCAGCGGCGCTGGCGGCCAAGATGCGGGCAGCGGGGGCGATGCCTGCGGCGATGGATGTGTCCTTTGACGTCCATGTCGGCGAGACATTCGTGATCATGGGGCTGTCGGGGTCGGGGAAATCCACGGTCGTGCGCTGTCTGTCGCGGCTGGTCGAGCCGGATTTCGGCGAGGTGCGGCTGGACGGCGAGGACCTCTTGTCCAGATCGAGTCGTGATCTGATCGAGATCCGTCGGCACAAGATGGGCATGGTGTTCCAAAGCTTTGGTCTTTTGCCCCATCTGAGTGTGCTGGAAAACATCGCCTTTCCGTTGAAACTGCAGGGCATGTCGCGCGACGGGCAATTGGAGCGGGCGTCGCGGGTGATCGAGTTGGTCGGGCTGACGGGCCGGGAAAAGGCGTTTCCGCGCCAGTTGTCGGGGGGGCAGCAGCAGCGCGTCGGGATTGCGCGCTCTTTGGCTGTAGAACCCGAGGTCTGGTTTCTGGATGAGCCGTTCAGCGCCCTTGACCCGCTGATCCGGCGCCAGATGCAGGACGAGTTTCTGCGCATCCAGCGGGTGTTGCGCAAGTCCATAGTCTTCATCACCCATGATTTTCTCGAGGCGTTGCGGATTGCCGACCGGATGGCGATCATGCGCGATGGCCGGATCGTGCAGATCGGCACGCCCGAAGAGCTGATTTTGGCACCGGTGGATGATTACGTGGCGCAGTTCACCTCGGAAGTGCCGCTGATCAAAGTGCTGCGGGCCGGGCAATGTTGTGCGCCGCTGCACGGGCGGCCTGACGGCCTGCCGCAGGTCGCTTCCGATGACCGGGTCGAGGATGTGCTGGCGCAGGTGGCGGCAAGTCCTGCGGGGGTGGATGTCATGGGCGCGGGTGGTTACATCGGGACGGTGACGCCGGGGACTTTGGTGCAAAGTCTGGCGGCGGCGCAGGCCGAGCCGAACCGCCAAGCCGGAGCGCACTATGCTTGACGCGCCAGCAGGGTCAATGCCGGACGGGCCAGCAGTTTCAATCGTTGACGGGCCGGCAGAGCCGGGCCTGTCCGAGATCGTCAAATGGCTGCTGGTGCTGGCTGTGGTGCTGGTTTTGGTGGCTGTGCAAGGGGTCTATCCGGCCCTGACCAGCTTTCCGGCGGTGTGGCAGTTGCCGATGACGGATTGGCTGAACGCCGCGATGACGTGGTTTGTTGATCATACCAAGCCCTTCTTTCGTGCCGTGTCATGGCTGATGTCGTTTCCGATGAATTGGGCCATTACCGCCTTGAACTGGCTGCCTTGGTCGGTGGTCTTTGTGGTGGCGGTTCTGGTGGCTTACCGTGCGGGCAAGGCGCGGCTTGCGGTCTTCACCGCGGCGGCGCTGGCCTATGTTCTGGCCATTGGGCTGTGGACGGACACGATGAATTCGCTGGCCTTGGTTGCGGTCTCGGTGCCTTTGGCGATTGGCGTCGGCTTTGGGTTGGGCGTCTTGGGCTATTTCTCGCCCCGGGTCGAGCGGGTGTTGCAGCCGATGATGGATGTGACGCAGACGGTGCCCGCCTTTGCCTATCTGCTGCCGATCCTGATTCTGTTCGGGTTCGGTCCGGTGGTGGGGCTGATCGCGGGGGTCATCTTTGCCTTTCCGCCCATGGTCAAGAATACCATCGTCGGCCTGCGCGATGTGCCGTCCGATATCATCGAATCGGGGCTGATGGCGGGGGCGACGCAAAGGCAACTGTTCTTTCAGGTGCGCTGTGCGGCGGGTTTGCGGCAGATATTGCTGGGGGTGAACCAGACGACGATGGCGGCGCTGAGCATGATCATCATCGCGTCGATCATCGGGGGGTCGGCGGATATCGGGTGGCGGGTGCTGTCGTCGCTGCGCAAGGCCGAGTTTGGCGAGAGCCTTGTGGCGGGGATCGTGATCGCGCTGCTGGCGATGATCCTGGACCGGATCACCTATGGGCTGGCGACGCGTGAGCCCGAGATGCTGCAACAGCGCGGGGTCATCGCGCGTCATCGGTTTGCGCTGACGCTGATGGCAGCGGCTTCGGTCACCTATGTGGCCAGCCTGCTGTGGCCGGCCCTGCAATCATGGCCGTCCGGGTGGACGGTGGATCCGGCGGGGCCGTTGAATGCCGCGATCACATGGTTCGTGGTCGCGGCCAAGCCGGTTCTGGACGGGTTCAAGAACATCATCGTCTTTGCCTTGGTGCTGCCGATGAAGATTGGCCTGTTGAAGACCATCAGCCCCTTCACCTGGGGCTTTGCCTTGCAGCCATGGCACATGGTGACCTATGCGGGCCTGGTTCTGGGCGGGGCGTGGTACGCCTTTCGGTCCGGACACGGGGGGACTGCGGTGCTGGTTCTGACACTGGGGGTGGTCTTTGCCTTCGGCCTGACCAATCTGACATGGCCGGGATTGACCTTGCTTGTGGTCTATTTCGGCTATCGCAGCGGCGGTATCAGGTTGGCTGTGGGTTCGGCGGCGGCGATGGCGTTCATTCTGCTTTCGGGCAGTTATGACAAGGCCGTCTTGTCGTTGCAACTGTGCGGCCTTGCCGTGGCGGTGTCGTTTCTGCTGGGCAGTCTGCTCGGCGTGATCGCCGCCGAGAATGACCGGTTTTCGCAGTTTCTGCGGCCTTTGAACGACACGCTGCAAACCATGCCGCCCTTTGTGCTGCTGATCCCGATCATCATGATCTTTAAGATCGGCGAGTTTTCGGCGCTGCTGGCAATCATCTCTTATGCCATCGTCGCGCCGATCCGCTATACGGAATATGGTCTGCGCGCTGTGCCAAAGGATGTTGTCGAAGCCTCGGTCAGCATGGGATGCACACCGTATCAACTGCTCAGATACACCAAGATACCGCTGGCCATGCCCAACATCATGCTGGGGCTAAATCAGGCAATCATGTTCGGGATTTCGATGCTGGTGGTGACGGCGCTGGTGGGCACGACCGATCTGGGGCAGGTCATCTATGTGGGCTTGAGCAAAGGCAATTTCGGCATCGGCTTTCTGGCCGGGGTCGTGATGGCGGTGATTGCCATTCTGGCGGATCAGTTTTGCCGGGCATGGCAACGGCGGATTTCGGATCAGATGGCGGGGGAAATGGCGTGAAGATATTTGCCTCGGACGATCATCTCGGCCATGCAGGGTTTGCCGAGTTGCGGGGGGTGGATTGGGTTGGCATGGCCGATGACCCAAGACGGGTCGCGATCATCCTGGCCGCTTTGGCCGCGCGGGGTTTGACCGAGGTCAGCACGCCCGTGCGGCATGGGCCGCAGGCGGTCTTGCGTGTGCATGACGCGGGATTTGTGCGGTTCTTGGAGCAGGGCCATGCGATGTGGGCGGCGCGACCCGGGGCGGCGGGGCCCGCCGTGGCGCGGATGTTCGGGATGCGGGGTCTGGCACAGGTGCCAAATGCCACCTCGATCGATGCCATGCTGTCGGCCTATACGTTTGACGTCTTTTCGCCTTTGGTGGCGGGCAGTTGGCAGGCTATCCGCTCGGCGGCCGATCTGGCCCTGACGGGGGCTGCGGCGGTGCATGGGGGCGCTGCGGCGGCGTTTTCGCTGTGCCGTCCGCCGGGGCATCATGCCTCGCAGGACCTTGCGGGTGGGTATTGCTATCTGAACAACGCGGCCATTGCGGCGCAATCTCATCTGGATGGCGGTGCCGCGCGGGTCGCTGTGTTGGATGTGGATTACCATCATGGCAACGGCACACAGCGCATCTTTTACGACCGGGGCGATGTCCTGTTCGTGTCGCTGCATGGTCGCCCGGAGGAGGAGTATCCGTTTTTGTTGGGCTTTGCCGATGAGGTCGGGGTCGGACCGGGCGAGGGGTGCAATGTGAACCTGCCGATGCCCAAGGGGACCACGATGCAGGGGTATGGCGAGGCACTGGCGGCCGCGATGCGGCGGATAAGGGATTATGGCCCGGATGTGCTGGTCGTGTCTCTAGGGGTGGATGCGCACAAGGATGATCCTGTCGGGGGGTTCTTGCTGGAGACGTCAGATTTTCTGGCGGTCGGGCAAGCGATTGCGCGGATCCAGCGACCGGTGCACTTCGTGATGGAGGGCGGCTATGCCCTTGAGGCGCTTGGGGCGAATGTGGCCAATGTGCTGACCGGCTATCTGGACGGCTAAAGGCGCCCTGAGGGGCCATGAAAGGAAGACTGCCGATGGAGTTTCAGACCCATGCCATGATGATGCGCGGGCTTGGCGGGCCCGAGGTGCTGGAATACCGGCCTTTGACGCTGGACTGGGATCCGGCGGGCGATGCCGTGCTGGTGCGGCTGGTGGCGGCGGGGGTCAATCCGGCGGACACGTTCTTTCGCCGTCTGGGGCCTTATCTGGGGCCGGCGGCGGGCTGTGTGTTGGGGCATGACGGTGCCGGCGTGGTACAGGCGGCTGGTGCCGCGGTTAAGGGGCTGGCCGTGGGCGACCGGGTTTGCTTTTGCCATGGCGGTGTCGGCGGGGTGCCCGGAACCTATGCCGAACATGCGGTGGTGCCGGCGGCGCTGGCCGTCAAGGTGCCGGATGCGGTCCGGTTGGAGGATGCCGCCGCAATCGCGCTGGTTTTCATCACCGGCTGGGAGGCGATGATAGAGCGTGCGCAGGTCGGCGCGGGCGATCTGGTGCTGATCCATGGCGGGGCTGGCGGCACGGGGCAGATGGCCACGCAGATCGCCTGTTCCAGGGGCGCGCGGGTGGTCACGACGGTCAGTTCGGCCGAAAAGGCCCAATTGTCGCGGCAGGCGGGGGCCGAGCATGTGATCAACTACCGCGCACAGGATTTCGCTGCCGAGGTGATGGCATGGTCAGACGAGCAGGGCGTGCGCGCCGTACTTTACAATATCGGCGGCGCTGCTGCGTTGCAAAGCCTGCGGGTGATGGCGCCTTATGGCCACTTCGTCACGTTGATGGGCGGTGTGTCGGATACGGACGAGGCGACGGCCTATAATGCCAACCTGACGATCCACAATCTGATGATGCTGACGCCGATGTGGCAGGGGTTGCAGGGGCATCTGTTGCGGCAGGCCGATATCTTGCGCCGGGCGATGAACTGGCTGGACACGGGCCGCGCCTATGTCCGCACCCAGGCCCGCTTTACGCTGCGCGAGGCGGCGCGGGCGCATGAACTGCTGGAGGCCGGGGGCAACAGTGGCAAGCTGATCCTGACGATGCCGCAGACCGATCATGGTTGACGCGACAGGAACCGATATGACGCAAGATGAGCTTTGCTATCTGCCTGCCCGCGACGTGCTGGCGTTGTTTGCCCGCAAGGCGCTGTCGCCTGTGGAATATCTGGACGCATTGCTGGCGCGGACGGCTGCGATGAATCCGGTGATCAACGCCTATGCCGATACCTATTTCGACGCGGCGCGGGTGGCGGCGCGGGCGGCAGAGGCGGTCTATGCCGCCCGCTCGGCCAGCCCCCGCCCGCTGGAGGGGTTGCCGGTGGCGGTCAAGGATGCGCAGCGCATCGCGGGGCGGCGCACGACTCAGGGGTCGCTGGTGTTCAAGGATCATGTCGACACCCAGTCGGACCCGATGATCGAGCGGTTGCAGGCGGCAGGAGCGATCTTGCATGCGCGCACCACGACGCCCGA